>WFPR01000025.1 GCA_015487455.1 Candidatus Bipolaricaulota bacterium | reverse complement strand
CCCTGAGGGGGAGTCCCCCGCCGCCGTCGACGCGCGGGCGGAGCAGGTCGCCCAGGGGAGGCGCTTCTACGAGCAAAACTGCGCCAGCTGTCATCAGCAGGGGGGCATCGGGCCGGAGCTGACGGCCTTGGTGCTGAGCAACTACCGCACGGCCGACCGGCTCTTCCGCTACGTGAGCCGGGCGATGCCGTATAATGCCCCCGGCAGCCTCGACGAGCAAACGTACTGGGATATCCTCGCCTTCCTGCTGGCGGAGAACGGGATGCTGCCCGAAGGCGTGGTGCTGGGGCCGGAGACGGCCCCCCAGATCGAGCTGAAACGGAAGTGATCCGGCCATGACCCCCACAAAGCTCCAAGACCGCTTCGGCCGCGTGATCAACTATCTGAGAATTTCGGTCACGGACCGCTGCAACCTAAGATGCCAGTACTGCATGCCCCTGGAGGGCCTCACCTTCCACCCCAAGTCGGAGATCCTCACGTTCGAGGAGATCGTGGAGACCGTCCAGGTCGCCAACGAGCTGGGGATCGACCGGGCGCGGCTTACGGGCGGCGAGCCCCTGGTGCGCAAGGGCCTCCCCGAGCTCGTCCGGATGCTCAAGCGGGAGACGGACCTGAAGGAGCTCTCGATGACCACCAACGGGCTGCTGCTGGCCCGGCAGGCGGAGGCGCTGGCCGAGGCGGGCTTGGATCGGGTGAACGTGAGCGTCGACTCTTTGGACCCCAAGCGCTTCCGCGAGATCACCCGCTTCGGGGACTTAGAGCGGGTGTGGGAGGGGATCGAGCGCGCGGCCGAGGCGGGCCTCACGCCCATCAAGATCAACACGCTCATTTTGAGGGGCTTCAACGACGACGAGCTGGACCGCTGGGTCGAGCTGACCCTGGAGCACGAGCTGGTGGTGCGCTTTTTGGAGCTGATGCCCATCGGCGAGGGGGTCAGGCTCAAGCACCTGGGCGGGTTCTGCAACCTGACGGAGCGAAAGGAAGAGCTGATCGAGCGCTACGGGCTCGTCCCCGACCGGCCGGAGAGGGGGAACGGCCCGGCCCGCTACTGGCGCGTCCCGGGAGCCAAGGGCCTGATCGGCTTCATCACCCCGATCAGCGACAAGTACTGCGACTCTTGTAACAGAATGCGGCTGACGGCCAACGGAGAACTCCGCCCGTGCCTGGCGTACGACGTGCACGTCAAGGCGGGCGAGGCGATCAAGCGGGGCGACCGCCGGGCGGTCAAGCGGGCGTTCCTCCAAGCCGCGGAGATCAAGCCCGAAGGCCATCACTGGGAAGTGGGCCAAACCACCCGGACGGTGATGTCGAGCTTGGGGGGCTGACGTTCCCATGCGGGTGAAGGTGCTCGCCTTTGCGGGCTTGAAGTCTGAATTGGGCGCGGAGCGCTGGGTCGAGCTGCCGGAGGGCTCGACCGTCGGGGCGCTGCTCGCTAAGCTCATGCAGGAGCACCCCGCGCTTCGGGGCCAGCTGGCGGTGACGGCCGTGGCCGTGGGGGACCGTCTTGTCGAGAAGGAACACGAGCTGCGCGAGGGCGAGGAGGTGGCGCTGCTGCCGCCGGTGAGCGGGGGATAACGCGCACGATGAGCAAGGAGATCATCTTTCTCGTCGAGGAATCCCCGGAGGGCGGCTACGAAGCCCAAGCGCTGGGCCACGCGATCTTCACCGAGGCCGACGACCTCGAGGCGCTTAAGGGGTGCGTCCGGGATGCCGTGCGCTGTCACTTCGACGAGGGAGAACGCCCTGCGATCATTCGTCTGCACCTCGTGCGGGAGGAAGTCCTCGCTTTGGGAGGCTGATATGAATCGCCATCTCGTCGAGGGGCCCATCGATCTGGGCGCCCTCCTTGCGGAGACGGAGGACCCCGGCAGCGGCGCGCTCGTCGTGTTCGTGGGCACCGTCCGCGACCACAACGAGGGGAAGCCCGTCGAGGCCGTCACCTACGAAGCCTATAAGCCCTTGGCCGAGAAGGCCCTTCAAGCCCTGGAGCAGGAGGTCCTGGAGCGCTTCTCCGTTCGGCGTTGCAGGATTCAGCATCGCGTCGGGCGCTTAAAGCTCACGGAGCCGAGCGTGGCCATCGTGGTGCGGGCAGCCCATCGCCCCGAAGCCTTCGAGGCGGCGAGGTGGGCCATCGACGAGCTCAAAAAGCGCGTCCCCATCTGGAAGGAAGAGCACTACGTCACGGGCGAAAAGCGTTACCTTGACGGGACGCCTCTTCGGT
>WFPR01000024.1 GCA_015487455.1 Candidatus Bipolaricaulota bacterium | reverse complement strand
GGTGGAGGACGAGCTGCCCAACGGGGTGACCCTTGTAAGCGTCAACGCCAGCCAGGGGAGTTGCAGCTCGGCGGGCGTCCCGGTCGTCTGCGCCCTGGGGGCGCTGACGGCGGGGAGCGCGGCCACCGTCACGATCACGGTGCGCGTCGATCCGGCTGCTGAAGGGATGCTCATCAACACGGCCACCGTGGCGGGCGACACCCCCGACCCCGACCCCACGAACAACGCGGCCACGGCCCGAACGCCCGTGGAGGCCCGGGCGGACCTCTCGATCGCCAAGGTGGACAGCCCCGACCCCGTGATCGCGGGGGAAACGCTCGTGTACACCCTCACGGTACAGAACGCGGGGCCGTCCGCGGCCGCCGACGTCGAGGTGAACGACGCCCTGCCCGCGGACACGACGTTCGTGAGCGCCACGCCCAGCCAGGGGAGCTGTTCCGTCTCCGCATCCGGGGCCGGGACCGCGGTCGAGTGCCGCTTGGGAGCCCTCCCGCCGGGGGCTACGGCCACGATCTCCATCACGGTGCAGGTTAACCCCGACGCCACCGGGACGCTCCTCAACGCGGCGACGGTCACCGGGTCGACCCCCGACCCGAACCCCGACAACAACCGCGCCGAGGCGTCCACGAGCGTCACCGCTCAGGCGGACCTCTTGATCATCAAGCAGGACAGCACAGACCCTGTCGTGGCGGGGGAGACGCTCGTCTACACCCTCACGGTGCAGAACGCGGGGCCGTCCGCCGCCCACGACGTCGAGGTGAGCGACTCGCTGCCCGCGGGCGTCGTGCTCATCGGCGCCTCCCCGAGCCAGGGGAGCTGTTCGGCGTCGGGCTTGGCGGTGACGTGCGCGCTGGGGACGCTGGGCGTCGGGGCCACGGCGACCGTCACGCTGACCGTGCAGGTCGCGCCGGACGCCTCGGGGCCGCTCACGAACACAGCTGGGGTCGCCTCCAGCACGCCCGATCCCGATGACTCGAACAACGCGGCCACGGAGACGACGGCCGTGATCGCCCAAGCCGACCTCGAGATCGAGAAGGGCGCCAACCCCTCCCTCGTACTGGCGGGGGAGACGCTCGTCTACACGCTCACGGTGCGCAACCTCGGCCCGTCTGTGGCCGCCGACGTCGAGGTGAAGGACGAGCTGCCGGCTGCTGTGACGCTGCTCAGCGCGACCGCCTCCCAGGGGAGCTGTTCGGCGTCGGGCTTGGCGGTGACGTGCGCGCTGGGGACGCTGGGCGTCGGGGCCACGGCGACCGTCACGCTGACCGTGCAGGTCGACGGGTCGTTCCTGGGCACGCTGGTCAACACCGCGACGGTCAAGGGCGACACCCCCGATCCCGACGCCACCAACAACACGGCGACGACCCAGACGCCCGTCGACCAGGGGCTGGACCTCTCGATCGTTAAGTGGGATGATCCTGACCCCGTGATCGCGGGGGAGACGCTCGTCTACACCCTTACGGTGCAGAACGCGGGGCCGTCGGACGCCTCCAACGTCACCGTGAGCGACGAGCTGCCGGATGACGTCACGGTCATCGGCGCGACGGCCTCCCAGGGGAGCTGCACCGTCTCAGGGGGCACCGTCACGTGCGCCCTTGGGGGCCTCGCCTCGGGGGCCAGCGCCACGGTCACGATCACGGTGCAGGTCAACCCCGGCGCGCTGGGGACGCTGACCAACACCGCGGTCGTCACCAGCGACAACGTGGACTTGAACCCCGACGACAACACGGCGGTGGCGTCCACCCAAGTGATCGCCCGGGCCGATCTTTCAATCGTCAAGCAGGACAGCCCCGATCCCGTCGTGGCCGGAGCCCCCTTGACGTACACCCTCACGGTGCAGAACGCAGGACCGTCGGACGCCCTTAACGTCGAGGTGGAGGACGAGCTGCCGAACGGGGTCGCGCTCGCCGGCGCGAGTCCGAGCCAGGGGAGCTGCTCGCTCTCGGGCTCGACGCTGTCGTGCGCCCTGGGGGCGCTCCCGGCGGGGGCCACGGCCACGATCACGGTGAACGTCCTCACCGACCCGAGCTTGCCCCACGGCCACGCGCTCACGAACACCGCGACCGTCACGAGCGACACGCCCGATCCCGACGGCTCGAACAACTCAACCACGGAGACGACGGCCGTGGTCACCCAAGCCGACCTCGCCATCACCAAACAGAGCAACCCGAACCCGGCCGTGGCCGGGATGCCGCTCATCTTCATCCTGAGCGTCACGAACTACGGGCCGTCGGACGCGCAGAACGTCGTCGTGGAGGACCCGCTCCCCGCGCAGACGACGTTCGTGAACGCGACGGCGTCCCAGGGCAGCTGCTCGGAGAGTGGCGGGGTCGTGACCTGCTCGCTCGGGACGCTGCCCGCGGGCGCGAGCGCCTCGATCGCCATTACCGTGAACGTCGACTCGGGCTACCCGGGCAACGAGATCGTGAACACGGCCGTGGTCACGGGCGACACCCCCGACCCGAACCCCGACAACAGCGACACGATCCTCATCACCGTCCTCAAGCGCTCGGACTTGGCGATCGGCAAGTTCGACACGCCCGACCCGGTGGCCGCCGGACAGGCCCTCACCTGGACGATCACCGTGGACAACAACGGCCCCTCCGACGCCGACGACGTCACGGTGACGGACACCCTGCCCGCGGGGGTGACCCTCGTCGCGGTGACCCCCTCGCAGGGGAGCTGCAGCGGGACGGCCACGATCGTCTGCACGCTGGGGACGATCCCGGCGGGCGGGCAGGCGGTGATCACCGTGCAGGCGATCGTCGACCCGGGCTACGCCAGCAGCACCCTCGTGAACACGGCGACGGTCACGTCCGGCACGACCGACCCGATCCCGAGCAACAACACGGGCCAGGCCGTCACGACCGTGAGCCGGGTGGCCGACCTCGCGCTGACCAAGAGCGACGACCCCGACCCCGTCCTGACGGGGGGCCTGCTGACGTACACGATCGTGGTGCAGAACGCAGGGCCGTCCCACGCCCCGGCCGTCCAGGTCGTGGACACGCTGCCCAGCGACGGCGTGACGTTCGTGAGCGCGACGGCCTCCCAGGGGAGCTGTTCCGAGGCCGGCGGGACGGTGACCTGCGCCCTGGGGGCGCTGACGGCGGGGAGCGCGGCCACCGTCACGATCACGGTGCAGGTGGACGCGAGCTTCACCGGCTCGGTGCTCTCGAACACGGCGAGCGTCTTCACCACGGCCACCGACCCCGACATCGCGAACAACTCCGACACGGAGACGACCCAGGTGCAGAGCGCGACGAGCTGGGACAGGAGCTCCCTTGAGTTCATCGGCGAGGGGCGGCGCTGCGACGGCTTCGACACGATCGTCTGGGCCACGGTGCAGAACGGCGGCGACGGCGACATGGCCGGGCCGACGACCTGGGAGCTGTGGTACGCCCCCTCGGGCAACCCGAAGAACGGGGTGCTGCTCGCCTCCGGGGTGATCCCCCCGCTGGCGAGCGGGGACTCGTACACGATCGAGTACGCCGTGACCCAGCCGGGCCACTACATCTTCAAGGCGTACCAGCGGCCGGGCCACCCCGGCACCGGCGTGCTCTGGTCGGAGGAGATCGAGATAAGCGGGCTCTGCGGCCAAGACGACGATCACGACGATGACGACGACCACGACGATCACGATGACGACGATGACGATGACGACGACCACGATCACGACGACGATCACGACCACGACGACGATCACGACGGGGACGAGCCGTAAGGGCGGCAAGCTTGAGGGACCCTTGAGGGACGGACCAATGAGCGCGTAACGCGCCCGCCCCGACGCGGGGACACGCGTCCCCCTCAGCCGCCGTTGGTGGCCCGCCGACGGGGACCGAAGGCCGCTCCCCTTTCGACCGTTCGGGGCTATTCTACCCCTGACTCCCAGAGGCCCGAGCTCGAAGGGGGGTGGCTCCCATACCCATACCCATATCCATCATCCGTCGTCCTCGTCGAGGCCCGACCCCTGACCCCGTCCTGCGGCTGAAGCGGCGCCCGTGGACCGTCCTCGCGCTGGGGGCGCTGATCGCCATCGGGGGTGGGGCGCTTGGGGCGCAGATCGCGCGGGCGGACCTTACGGGCGATGTCGAGCTGGACGCGGGCTTCTTGGCGATCCCCTGTCAACTCGCACCCCTGCTGCTGGGCGGCGACGGGAACTTGAGCGCCTGCGAGGCGACGGTGGTGACCGTCGACCTCGAGACGGCTTTGAGCTTCGACTACTTGACCAGCGGCCTGGGGGTGGGGCTCCACGGCCACCTGGGGGCCACGGGCCTCGAGGACGTCGTTCTGAGGTTTGAGACGACGCTGGGAAGCCTGGAGCTGCTCAACGAGTCGATCTTCGCGCAGGCGTTCGGGCTCGTCCCGCTCGTCTTTGGGACGTTCGCCCCGGCGTGCTACGAGGGGACGCCCGGCTCGGGTCGCTGCGCCACCCTCTTCCGCGCCCAGCGCCTGACGGCCGAGGCGGTGGTGGGAGGGGTGACGCTGAGCGCCCTCACGCTCGTCGAGGACCTCGCGTTTCCCGACCCCGGCGAGCTCAAGCCCCCAGGGGCCGTCTACACGACGCAGTCGCAGTCGTTCGGGTTCGGGAGCGTATTGCAAGTCCAGGGTGAGACGCCGAGCGGAATCGTCCTCGGGCTCGAGGCGGGCCTCTGCGCCCGGAGGAGCTCGATGCGGACGAAGAGGCACGTCTTCCCCTTCAGCTTGGACCCCGACTGCTTCGTCGCCCCTCAGACACCGTCCGAGAAGCCGCCCCTGTTCTTCTCCTACGAGCGGATCCTCGTCGAGGGCATCCCGCTCGTGCAGGGGGTCGGTCAGGACGTCGAGGTCGTCTGCGAGGGCGTGCTGCGCTGCGAGTTCACGAGCCGCTTTCGGCTGGAGGCGGTCTCGGTCTTCTCCGCCGTCCAGGCGGCCCTACGCTTCGAGACGATCAGCGGTCCCTTCTCGTTCAGCGGGATCTCGCTGCAGCTCCAAGCCGTCCCCTTGACGATCGTGCTCGCCGTCGACGAGGCGTTCCTGGTCTCCACCGTGAACGTCGTGGGCGGGGTGGTGGTCAACCCCGAGGCCCGCCCGGCGTTCCTGAGCGGCGTGCTGCTCTGGACCCGCGCGACGGGGCTGCAGACCCTCTCGCTGACGCTGCTCGTCCCGAGGGCCAGCACCACGGCGTCGGTCACGGCGAGCTTCGCCGGGAGCGCCGGCTCGTTCGCGCTGGACAGCCTCCGGCTGCAGGGGGCTGTCCGGCTGCGCCCGGAGGTCCGGCTCGGGGCGTTCTTGACGCTGTCCGGCGCGACGGGCTTGGTGGAGCTCGGCCTCTCCGGTCGGTTCGCGTTCTAGCGTGCACCCTAAATCGACAAATCGACGCGAGTCGGACCCGACTTGCCTTCGACTTCGACTTCGACGGTAACCCCGGTCACTTCCTTTCTTCACCGATGTCCCTACACTGGCGGGCGAAAAGGGGGTCTTCGCGATGTCGTGGGTGAGTGAACGCCTGGGGCGAGTGGGACCGAGACGGGCCGCCGTCACCTCGAGGCCCAAGCCCGCCGTGAGGGCGCTGTGGGGGCTGGTCCTCTTGCTGAGCGCGGGCTGGCTGCTGGGGGGGAGCCCCGCCTGGGCGGACGTGACGGGCAGCTTCGGCGTGAGGATCTCGTTCGCGCCGATCCCGTGCCAGAGCGTCCTGATCCAGCAATCGCCCCCCACCGTGTTGGGGGACCAGCCCTGCGAGTCGACCGTCTTCAAGATCGACTTCACGACGGACCTCAACGTCAACGTGCTGGTGAGCGGCTTTTTGGTCGGGGTGCACAGCCACGCGGGGGTGACGGGCTTTGAGGACGCCATCCTGACGTTGGCGGCCACCCTGGGCGCCCTGGAAGTCACGGATCTCTTCGTTTTTGCTCAGCCCTTCGGGCTGTTCCTGGCGCCCGACGGGCAGCTGCTGCTCGTCTGCTACGAGAACGCCCCCGGCTCGGGGCTCTGCGACACGTTCTTCGTGGGCAAGCGCGTGGAGGTGCGGCTCTCGCTCGGCGGGGTGACGCTCAGCAACCTCGTCCTCCTGGAGGACGTCAACTTCCCCGATTGCACCGTTCACGATCTGGACGGGGACGGCCTGCCCGACTGCGCCTTCAAGCCCGCCGGGGGGATCTACACGACGCAGTCGCAGTCGTTCGGGTTCGGGGACGTCATCACGCTGACGGGCCAGACCCCGAGTGGGATCACCCTGCTCTTCCAGACGAGCCTCTGCGCCCAGACGCCCAGCCTCACGATCAAACAGCACGCCTTCCCCTTCAGCGTCAACCCGCACTGCGTGGCCGGAGCGCAGACGCCGTCGCCCAAGCCGCCGATCTTCTTCGACTTCGAGATCGTGCAGATCGAGAACATCCCGCTGGCCCCGTTCGTGACGGCGGAGTTCGCGGCCTTCTGTACGGGGACGCTCGCCTGCTCGTTCACCAGCGGGCTGACCGTCTCCAACCCGATGGTCTTCTCCCGGGTGAGCGTCTCGCTGACGTTCTCGACGATCGGAGGGCCGTTCGTGTTCGACGCGCTGGTCGTGGAGATGAGCTCCGCGCCGCTGACGATCACGCTGAGGTTCAACGGGCTGCTGGAGCTGGTCGAGGTTCACGGGGTGGCGGCCTTCACCCTCAACCCCGACACGAACCCGGCGCACCTCTCCGCCTCGCTGACGGGCGGGCCGGGGGTCGGGATC
>WFPR01000023.1 GCA_015487455.1 Candidatus Bipolaricaulota bacterium | reverse complement strand
TCCTGGAGCATCTGGAGGAAGGCCTCCACGATCCGGGGGTCGAACTGGGTGCCGGCGCCCCGCTTGAGCTCCTCCACGGCCTGCTCGCGGCTCAGCGCTTTTCGATAGGGCCGATCGGAGGTCATCGCGTCCCAGGCGTCGACCACGGCGAAGATCCGCGCGGCCAGGGGGATCGCCTCGCCCTTCAGCCCGCGGGGGTAGCCCGTCCCGTCCCAGCGCTCGTGATGGCTGTACGGGATCTCGAGGGCGGGGCGCAAGAACTCGATGTGCTTCAGCCACTCGTAGGCGTAGACGGGGTGCCGCTTCATGAGGGCCCACTCCTCGTCCGTCAGCTTGCCGGGCTTGAGCAGGATGCGATCGGGAATCGCCATCTTCCCGATGTCGTGGAGGAGCGCCCCCCGCCGGAGGTGCACCAGCTCCCCCTCGCTGACCCCCAGCCGGCGGGCCAGCTTCAGCGTCAGCTCGGTGACCCGCTGCGTGTGCCCTTCGGTCCCCTGGTCCCGGAGGTCGAGCGCCCGGACCCAGCCCTCGAGCGTGGCGTCGTAGGCCCGTTCGAGCTCGCGGTTCGCCCGGCGGAGGTCCTCGAGGGTGCTGGCGTGATCCAGGGCGATGGCGATCTGCCCGGCCATCGTCTCGGCGAACTCGAGCCACTCCGGGTCGGGGGTGAAGGGTCGGCGGAAGAACATGCCGAGAACGCCGCGCAGCTCCCCGCGCGCCGTCAGGGGGACGCCCACGTAGGCCCGGAAGCCCTCCTCCCGCACGAAGCGCTCGACCTCGGGGGTGGCAGCAATGCCCCCCTGCTCGAGGGCCGCCTCGACGTCGGGGACGACGAGCGTCGCGCCGTCCGAGGCGACCCGACCGGCGAAGCCCTCCCCCAGGGCCAGGCGCCGCCGTCCCTCGAGGCCCGGGTCGGGGACGCGGAAGCCCCGCACCACCCGGAGGCGGAGCGCGCCGCCCGCCGCGTCCCACTCGAAGAGGTTCGAGGCGTCGGCCTCCAGCTCGTCCCGGACGCGGTCCAGGGCCACCCCCAGGCTCACGCGCCCCTCCGTCGCGCCGAGGATGGCCATGTCGACCTCGTACAGGGCCCGCAGGCGCCTGAGGCGCCGCTTGGCCGACTCGACCTCCCGCTGCAGCTCCTCCTCCAGCCGCACCTGCGCGGTGACGTCGCGGGCGATGTGAAAGGTCTCGACCACCCGCCCCCGGTCGTCCCGGATGATGCGGCCGCGCAGCTCGAGCACGACCGTCCGCCCGCAGGGGGGCCGCACCCGCACCCGGAAGCGGTCCACCGGCTCGCCGGCGAGGACGCGCGCCAGCGCCCGGGCCGCCTCCCCCCGGTCCTCCGGGACGACGAACTCCAGAGGGTCCTTCCCCACGAGCTCGCCCACGGTCAGCCCGAACAGCTCGCGGGTGGCCTTGTTGGCCCAGGCGAGCCGCCCCCTGCGGTCCAGCGTGAAGACGAGGTCCCGCGTGTGCTCCAAGTAGGCCCGCAGCTTGCGCTCCGCTTCCCGCGCCGGCAGGAGCCTGCGGACCACCGCCAGGGTGAACCGCCCCTGAGGGGTCTCCCAGGGGCCGAGGCTGACCTCCACCGGCAGCTCCGTCCCGTCCTGACGCCGGGCCCACAGGTCGAGCCCGACCCCCATGGGGCGGGGCTTGGGGGCGCGCCCGTACCTTTGTCGGTGCGCCCGGTGCGCCTCGCGAAGGCGCTCGGGCAGGAGGTCCTCCACCGGGCGCCCCCGGAGCCCCTCCCGATCGTACCCGAACAGCGCCTCGCAGGCCGCGTTGGCCCAGACGATGCGGCCCCCCTCCCCCACGACCAAGACCGCGTCGGGGATCGCGTCGAAGAAGAACCGAAGGCGCTCCTCAAAGCGTTCGGGCAGGGCTCCCGCGGGCGCGGAGGGCTCCCCCATGCCGATCGGCCTGCCTCCTCCTAGGCTCCTAGGATCTATGGGCCTATCACTGGTCAGCCGACTATTCTATCCGCGGAAAAGCAAAAGTCAAGGCGATCGCTATTGGCCCTTGAATTCGCAGAAGGAATGGTGAACAATGCCGTACGGCCGAGGACGGGCCAAAGGGGGTCGACCGCCCTTGCCTGGGGAGATGGGGAACGGGGAGTTGGCGTTGAGGTTCCAAGGGCCCTACCGGGTGCTGCAGGCCCTGGTGCAGGAGGGGAGGGCCAGCGCCCGGGAGCTGGCGGTCGCGCTGCGCGTCACCCCGGTGACGGTGCGGCTCCACCTGAGGCGGCTCAGGGCGGAGGGCCTGGCCGAGGTGGTGACGAGGCGGACGGGGCGACCCGGCCACCCGGAACGGGTTTGGGCCGCGACCCCCGAGGGGCGGGTTCTGGTCCTGCCGAGGCGCCACGTCGAGCTGTCGGGGCTCGTCTGGCTGGCCGTCAAGGAGCGCTGGGGGAGCGCGGGGCTGACGGCCGTCATGGACCGAGCGGCCAGGCGCTACGTCTCCCGACTGGCCCTGCCCCTCGCGCCCACGCTTGCCGAGCGGCGCGAACAGCTCCTCCGCTCCCTGGCGGGCCTCGGCGTCCCCGCCCAATGGGAGGGGGAAGGGGAGCTCACCCTGCTGGGGACGGTCTACCCGGCGGACGTCGCGCGGGACCTGCCGGAAGCGTTCGCCTTCTATCGGGCCATGGCCGAGGCGATCCTCGAGGTCCCCTGTCGCTTGGACACCCGGGTGAAGCCGCCCGCGGCCTGCGCCCTTCACCTCCTCCTCCCCCGCTGAGGGACAAGCCTTGCCTTGTTCGCTCTGCATGGCGTGCTTTATTGGTAAGATCAAAACCCAGCTCAAAAGGGGAGGAGGGAGCGAACGATGGCCGAGGCGGAAGCCCTTCAGGTCATCACGACCGTGGACGATCGCGACAAGGCCCACGAGCTCGCGAGGGCGCTCGTGGAGGCGCGCCTGGCGGCCTGCGCCCAGGTCGTCGGGCCGATCCGCAGCTACTACTGGTGGCAGGGGCGGCTCGAGGAGGCCGAGGAGTGGCTCCTGCAGCTGAAGACCCGCCCCGAGCTGTACGACGAGCTGGAGGCGGCCCTGCGCGCGCGGCACCCCTACACGGTGCCTGAAATTCTGGCGTTCCCCGTCGCGCGGGGCCACGCGGGCTACCTGGAGTGGCTGCGGCGAGAAACTCAGCCCGACGCCGACGGCGACGGCGGCCGGGCGCGGCCGTGAGCTGTTAGGAGGTGGCTTCGAATGATCCAGACCCGAACGCGGGCGCAGGGCAAGTGGCCGTTCGAGGGCACGGACTTCTACGGGCTCGATGAGCTGCTCACGGAGGAGCAGAAGCGGGTCCGCCGGACGGTGCGGGCCTGGGTGAACGAGCGGGTGCTGCCCATCATCTCGGAGTGCTTTGAGCAGGCCCGCTTCCCCGACGAGCTGATCCCGGAGATGGCCGAGCTGGGCTTCTTCGGGGCCAACCTGAAGGGCTACGGCTGCGCCGGGATCGACAACGTCGCCTACGGGCTCATGATGCAGGAGCTGGAGCGCGGCGACTCGGGGCTGCGCTCGATGGCCTCGGTCCAGAGCGCGCTGGTCATGTACCCGATCTACACCTTTGGGACGGAGGAGCAGAAGCAGAAATATCTGCCCGCGCTGGCGCGCGGCGAGCTGGTGGGCTGCTTCGGGCTGACGGAGCCGGAGCACGGCTCCGACCCCGGCGCTATGGAGACCACGGCCGTCGACGCCGGGGATCACTACGTCTTAAACGGCACTAAGACGTGGATCACGAACGCCCAGATCGCGGACTTGGCGATCGTGTGGGCCAAGCTCGACGGCGAGGTCCGGGGGTTCATCGTCGAGAAGGGGACGCCCGGTTTTTCGTCGGCGCCCATCCACGGGAAGCTCTCGATGCGCGCCTCCCACACGGGCGAGCTGTATCTGAACGACTGCAAGGTCCCCAAGGCGAACGCGCTGCCCGGGGCGCGGGGGCTCAAGGCCGCGCTGATGTGCCTGAACCAGGCCCGCTACGGGATCGCCTGGGGGGTGGTCGGGGCGGCGATGGCCTGCTACGAGGAGGCCCTCCACTACTGCCTCGAGCGCCAGCAGTTCGGGAAGCCCCTGGCGGCGTTCCAGCTCGTCCAGGAGAAGCTCGTCGACATGCTCACGGAGATCACAAAGGCCCAGCTGCTCTGCTTCCGGCTGGGCCAGCTCAAGGATCAGGGCAAGGTGAACCACGCCCAGATCTCCCTGGCGAAGCGGAACAACTGCCGCATCGCCCTCGACGTGGCCCGCAAGGCCCGGGACCTCCTGGGCGGCAACGGGATCACGCTCGACTACCAGTCGATGCGCCACCTGGCCAATTTAGAAACGGTCTACACTTACGAGGGCACCGACCACATCCACACGCTGATCCTGGGGCACTTCGTCACCGGGCTCGAGGCGTATCGCT
>WFPR01000022.1 GCA_015487455.1 Candidatus Bipolaricaulota bacterium | reverse complement strand
CTGCCTCGACCCGCCGCCCTAACCCGCTCTAGCAGATGCGGGGGAGCTGCTCCCCGCTCAGCAGGTCCACCACGCGCGTGGCGCCGATCTCCGTCCTGAGCGTCACGAGCCCCTGCAGATCCTCCGCGGCGCGGACGTGCCCGATGAGCTGCGCGTTCTCCCCCAGGGGGTCCTCCCGCAGGAGCCGCAGCGCCCGCTCGGCGTCCCGGGCCGCCACGACGGCGACGAAGCGCCCCTCGTTCGCCACGTAGAGGGGATCTAAGCCTAAGACCTCACAGGCGGCCCGCACGTCCGGACGCACCGGGATCGCCCCCTCGTCCAGCTCGATCTGCACGCGAGCGCTCTGGGCGATCTCCACCAGGGCCGAGGCAAGCCCGCCCCGGGTTAAATCGCGCAGGCAGTGCACCTCCACGCCCGCGTCTAACAGCTTCCGAACGAGCCCGTGAAGGGGCGCGCAGTCGCTCTCGATCCGCGTCTCGAACTCGAGCCCCTCGCGGACCGCCAAGATGGCGATCCCGTGGCGGCCGATGTCCCCGCTCAACAGCACCGCGTCGCCGGGCCCCACCCGCCGCGGCCCGATCGAGACGCCGGGCGGGACGAGCCCGATCCCCGCCGTGTTCACGAACAGGCCGTCACCCTTGCCCTTGTCTACAACTTTGGTGTCGCCCGTCACGATCTCGACGCCCGCCCGCCCGGCGGCCTCCCGCATCGACGCCACAATTTGCCAGAGCGTCTCCATCGGGAGGCCCTCCTCCAAGATCAAGCCGACGCTCAAGTACAAAGGCCGGGCGCCGCACATCGCCAGGTCGTTCACGGTCCCGTAGACGGCCAGCTTCCCGATGTCGCCGCCGGGGAAGACGAGCGGGCTCACCACGTACGAATCTGTAGTGAAGGCCAGACGGGTTCCATCGGGAAGCGGGAGCACGGCCCCGTCGTGGCGCTCCTCGAGCTTAGAGCTACGGAACGCCTCCAGGAAGCCGTCGATGAGCTTGTGCATGAGACGCCCGCCCCCGCCGTGGGCCAGCAGCACTTGAGGGTACTCCCGCAGGGGCAGCGGGCACTCCAGTTTGGGTTCCCGCTCGGGCTCAGCCATCGCTCGTCCCCTCCCCCGCCCCTGCGGAAGGGGCGCTCGCGCCGGGGCGCAGGCGGCGATAGCGGTAGTAGGCCGCGCAGGCCCCCTCGGACGAGACCATCGGCGCGCCCAACGGGCGTTCGGGGGTGCAGCGCGTCCCGAACGCCGGGCACTCGTGGGGCTTCTTTACGCCCTGAAGAACCTGTCCGGCGATGCACTCCGTGGCCTCCTCCGCCTCGTAGTCGAGGAGCCCGAACTTGCGCTCGGCGTCGTACCCTTTGAAGGGCTCCCGCAGCCCCAGCCCGCTTTGGGGCAGCTTCCCGAGCCCCCGCCACTTCCGCGGGACGACCTCGAACACCTCGCGGATGAGCCGCTGGGCCTCCCGATTGCCCTGACGGCGCACGGAGCGGGTGTACTGATTCTCGACGTCGAAGCGCCCCTCCTCCAGCTGCTTGACGCACATGTAGATGCCCTGCAGCAAATCCAGGGGCTCGAAGCCCGTGACGACGATGGGGACCCTGTACTTGCGGGCGATGGGCTCGTACTCCTCGAAGCCCATCACGGTGCAGACGTGGCCCGCGGCCAGGAAGCCCTGCACCCGGTTGGTGGGCGAGCGCAGGATGGCCTCCATCGCGGGCGGGACGAGCACGTGGGCCACGAGCAGCGAGAAGTTCTTCAGGCCGAGCTTGTGGGCCTGCAGCACGGCCAGGGCGTTCGCGGGGGCGGTCGTCTCGAACCCGACGGCGAAGAAGACGACCTCGCGGTCGGGGTGCTTCTGGGCGAGCCGGACGGCGTCGAGGGGCGAGTACACGACGCGCACGTCCCCGCCCCGGGCCTTGACGCTGAAGAGATCCCCGTTCGTGCCGGGCACCCGCAGCATGTCCCCGAAGGAGCAGAAGATCACCTCGGGCTGCGAGGCGATGTGGAGGGCCTTGTCGAGGATCTCGACGGGGGTGACGCAGACGGGGCAGCCCGGCCCGTGGACCAGGGTGATTTCTTCAGGGAGCAGCTCGTCGATCCCGAAGCGCACGATCGAGTGGGTCTGCCCGCCGCAGACCTCCATGATCGTCCAGGGGCGGGTGGTGATGCGCGCGATGAGCCGGGCGTAGCGCTCGGCCAGCCTGCGATCGCGGTACTCCTCGAGGAACTTCATGGCCTAAGGGCTCACGGTGATGGAGAGCGAGGGGCCTGAAGGGTCTCGACCCGTTGCTCCAGGCGGCTGACCCGCTCCTTCAGCTCCTCGTAGTCGGCGAGGCGCTCCACGGCCTCGCGGACGCCCCGCAGGTCGCGCTCGACTTGGGCCCAGCGCGCATCGAGTCGGTCGATGCGGGCGTTCGTCTGGATGAGCTGGCCCACGAGATCGCGGTGGATCTCGTCGATCCGTCGGTTGGTCTCGTCGATGCGGGCGTCCAGTCGGGCTCCCAGCTCGTCAATGCGGGTGTCCAGCTGATCAATGCG
>WFPR01000021.1 GCA_015487455.1 Candidatus Bipolaricaulota bacterium | reverse complement strand
GGGAGGGGGAGCAGGGGACCCGTCTCTCGATCGACCTCATCGGGCTCTACCGCCTGTTGCAGGGGGAGGGGCTGAGGCTCGAGTGGGCGCCGTTGGAGGCGGCGCTGGCGCGCAGCCAACTCCGCGGGACGGGCTTCCTGGGGCGCCTCTGGCCCGGCGCGGGCGCGGGTGAGGGCGAGGGCGAGGGCGAGGGGCCGGGGCCGGAGGTGCGCTACGCCCACCTGCGGGGCTTCACGCACTGGCCGCTCCCCGGCGGGGCGCTCGAGACGCGGGGCGAGCTGCTCTTCGGGCAGACCGTCCCGGCCGCCGCGCCCTTCCAGACGTTCTTCAGCGCCTCGCGCCTGCGCCTCGGCCCGCTCACCCTGGAGTGGCGGCTCGGCGAGCTGGACAACCCCGCCGGGCTGCCGGGCTTCCGGTTCGACCTGGGGCTGCGGAGCTACCCGCGGCCGATCGTCGGGGATCGCTTCTGGCTCGTGATGCTCGAGCGGCGCTTCGAGGTCGTCTCGGGGTTCTTGGCCCCCATCGACCTGCGCGACCTCCTGGGGCCGGAGCTGGGCTGGATCCCCGTGCGCGCGAGCCTCCAGGCGTCGATCTTCTTCGAGGGCGGCGCGGTGTTCCGGGACGAAAGCGAGGGGAGCGGGATGAGCGTGCTGTTCGGCTGGGGCGCCTCGTTCCTCGTCCCCGAGATCGACCTGCAGGCGACCCTGGCGGTCAACCGCCGGGGGGAGCCCAGCCTGACGATCCGGACGGGCATCCTGCCGTAGCCGCCTGCGCGACGAGCCGACGGGGTCAAGCGGGCAACGGACGGAGGGACGGGGATGGGATCACGGCTCAGACGCGCCGTCAGGGTCTTTTTCGCTGCCGTCCTGGGGCTCTCGCTGGGGCTCCCCGCCGCCCCGGCCCCGCTCGAGGGGAGGACGACTCCCATAGGGGACCCCCGGCGGGACTGGCGGACGGTCGAGGCCGAGCGCGTCGTCGTCATCGTACCAGACGCTCTAAGCGCTCTGGCCCGGGAGGCCGCCCACGTCGCGGACCGGGCGTGGGCGTTCTGGGTCGACGCGTTAAAGCTCAGGCCGCCCTGGGATCGGGCCGTTCTGGTGCTCGACGACTCGGGCGACGAGCCCCGGGTGCGGGTGCAGCGCCTGCCCCACCCGCTGATCGTCCTCGAGCACCCGAAGCCCGGGGCCCCCGCCTGGGCTGCACCCGCGCCCTGGCTCCCTTGGGATCTAGAAGGCGCAATCTATCAGGCCTACGGGAGGCTCCTTCTGGAGACGGCCGTGGCGGGCCCCCTGGAGGGCCTCCAGGGGGCGCTGGGCGGGATCGTGGCCCCCGGCCGCTGGCAGCCCGCCTGGCTCAAGGAGGGCCTTCCTGTCGCCCTCCCCGCGCTCGGCTTACGCACGGTCAGCCCCGGCGTCGCAGTCGAGGTCGAGGAGGCCCTCTTGAGCGTCATCGGGCTGAACAGGGCGCGGACGGGCCGTCTCCCCCCGCTCGCCCAGCTGAGCCTCCCCGTCGATCCCGACGCCGACCCCCTCGGGTGGCTCGAGGCGCGGGCGGCGAGCGCGCTCTTCGTGCGCTTCCTCGTCGAGACGTACGGCGCGGAGGCGATCGCGCGGCTCGTCCGAGCGTACGCCGAGGACCCCCTGAGCGCGCTCACGGGGCGGGCCGCTCGGGAGATCCTGGGCCGCTCCCTGGGGGAGGCGTATCGCGAGTTCGAGCGCTGGGCTCGGGAGAAGGCCGAGAAGACGCTCGACAAACTCGCTGAACTCGAGGATCAAGGGGGTCGAGCCCGGGCGCTGAGCCCGCTAGAGGGGCTCAGCGACGGCCCGGCGTGGTCGCCCCTCGCCGACGAGCTGGTCTACCGCCATCGGGATCGCGGGCGGCCGATGGGGCTGCGGCGGCTGCGCTTTGACGGCGACGGCCTCGGCGTCGCAAGCGATCAGGTCCTGATGGCCTGCGCGTGCGGCCCCCCCGCTTGGCTCGACGGGGACACGCTGATCTACCCCAAGCTCACCCCCCAGGACGCGCTCCGGCGGGCGTACGACGTCTACACCTACGACGTGCGCACGGGCGAGGAGTGGCGCTGGACGTACGGGGAGCGGGTCTACGCCGTGGCGCCCCTCCCCGACGGGCGGCGGGCGCTGTGGGCGCGCGACGAGGGGGACGGGCGCAGCTCTCTTCTCATCTACGACTTCACGCGGAGGAGCCGTCGAATCGTGCTCGAGCTGGATCGGGGGCAACGGGTCCACTCCTTGGCCGTCTCGCCCGACGGCCGGGAGGCCGCGCTGGCCCTCTGGACCCGCGGCGAGGGGCTCGACCTCTACACCCTGCAGCTCGAGAGCGGGACGCTGCGGCGCCTGACGCGAAGCCCGATCCCCGAGCTGACCCCCGCGTTCTCGCCCGACGGCGAGTACGTGCTCTTCAGCTCGGCGCTCGACCCCGAAGCCGGAGCCGGAGCCGACGCCGACGGGCTCTTCGAGGTGTACGCCCTACGGCTGGAGGACGGCTCGCTGTATCGAGTAACGAGCACGCCGGGCGGCGGGTTCTCGCCTGCCGTCTCGCCCGACGGCCGCTGGCTCGCGTTCGTGAGCTACGACCCGGAGGGGGGCTTTCGCGTCCTCGTGCAGCCCTATGAGCCGACGAGCTGGGAGCCCGTTCAGCCCGCGCCCCGCGCCCGCGCCGTCGCTCGCGTTGACGTCAAGGCGGTCGAAGGCGACGAGGCGCCCTACGACCCGGCGCCCGCGCTCCGGCCGACGTTCTGGCTGCCCCTTGTGCTTGTGAGCCCCACGCACGTCGGGCTGCGCACGGGGGGCGCCGACCCCCTCGGCTGGCACCGCTACGCGCTGACCGTGGGCGCGAGCTTCGCGCCCCTGGAGGCGTTCTACGAGCTGGCGTACGTGAACGCTCGGCTGCTCTCCCCGGTGCTCGAGGTCCACGCCCAGGGGAGCCCGGCCGGCCAGCGCCAGGCGATCTCGCTGAGGGTGCCCTTCGGGTGGGCGCCGGAGGCCGAGCGGGCCGTCTCCCTGCGGCTCACGCATGAAAACGGGGTGAGCGAGCTGGGCGCCCGGCTCGACCTCCTCGGGCGCCGCTCGGCCCTGACGCTCGAGGGGGGGCTGCGCTGGGTCGCCTCCGACGCCGAGCCCACGGCCCTCGTCCCCCGCTTCGCGCTGATGTGGGAGGAGCGGCTGCGGCTCGGCGCTCAAGCGCTGAGCCTCCGCGTCCGGGCGGACTGGGACGATCGCGAGGGGCAGCGCCTGACGCTTCGGCTGGCCAGCCGGTTCGCGCCGCCCCGGGCGCCGGGGCAGTCCGAGCCGCTCTGGGCCTGCTGCCCGGACGCGCCCGGCGTGCTCGCGCTCAGCCACCCCCGGGCGACGCTCGCGGCCGAGGTCGAGGCCGAGGCCGAAGCCAAAGGGGCCGAGCTTGGCCTCGACCCCCGAGGCGTGCGCGTCGCCCTCGACGCGTCGCTGGCGCTGCGCCTGACGGTGGGCTACGGGCTGCTCAGGGGCGTGGTCCAAATGGGCGGGCGCTGGACGCTCGGGGAGGCCGGGCCACAGCTCTACGTGCGCCTCAGCCCCCTGCCCTCGTTTTAAGCGGGGTGGGACGGCCGGGCCCGCACCAGGTGGAGCAGCCCCAGGGCGGCCCGCTCGGCCTTCAGGATCACCAGATCGGCCGCCCGGACGAGGGCCACCACGTTGCGGTTGAGGTGAGGGCCGGGGCGCGCAGCCGCGTGGGCCGCCCAGCGGTCCAGCCACCGGGCGAGCCAGGGGTGGTGGCTCCGCCCGGGCTCGAGGAGCAGGATGCGCCCCCCGGGCTTGGCGACGCGGGCCATCTCCGTCAGCGCCCGGATGGGATCAGCAACCGTGCAGAGCGTGAACGTGCTCACCACCGTGTCGAAGCGGCGATCGGGGAAGCGCAGCGCTTGCGCGTCCATGGGCATCAGCGTGACGTCGCGGCCGAGCCGGGCCGCCCGCTCCGCCGCGACCTCGAGCCTCTCGGGCGAGGGGTCGACGCCCGTGAGGCGGCAGTGGGCGGGGTAGTAAGGCAAGTTCCGCCCCGTGCCGATGCCGACCTCGAGCACCCGGCCCTGCGCCCAGGCGACCAACCGGCGGCGATATCGCCGCAGCAGGGCGATCTCAAGGGGGAGCGTCCACCGGCCGTGGATCTCCCGAGCGCGCGAGGGGGTCGCCGTGGCGCGGGCCATGGGCCTCACCCCCGTGAGCATAGCCCCACCGTTCGCGCGATGTCAAGGGGCGCGGCTTGACAAGGCTTCTCGCCGGGGGCTATCCTTCCTCAACGAAGGGGGAGAGCTCGCTCATGCACGCGACGGATTTCGTCCTGTTCGGCCTCTCGGGTCGGGTCTGGCTCGCCCTGCTCCTGGTCCTCGCGCTGGGGACGTTCGCGTACATCGTGGCCAAGCGCGTGCAGATCGTGCTCGCGGCCAAGCGCCCCGAGGCCCGCTTCGGCGACTGGGGGAAGCGCCTCTGGCGCGTGCTCACGGTCTTCCTGGGCCAGCGGAAGATGTTCCGCCAGCCGCTGGCGGGGCTGATGCACGCGCTCATCTTCTGGGGCTTCTTGGTGTACGCGGTGCGCACGATCACCCTGTTCGCCTCGGGCTTCAACCCCAAGCTCGACATCCCCGTGAGCCCCCTGGGCAACCTCTACTTCGTGACGAAGGACACCTTCGCGCTGCTCGTCTCGCTGGGGTGCCTTTACTGGCTCTATCAGCGTTTGGTGCGCAGGCTCCCGCGGCTGACCCACTCCCCCAAGGCGCTGCTCATCCTGGGGCTCATCCTGCTGCTGATGGTCACGGATCTGCTGATCGACGGCGCGCGCATCGCCTACGAGGGGCAGAACCCGCGGGGCGGGTGGGCCTACGCCAGCGCGGCGACGGCCGCGCTGCTGAGCGCCCTCGGGCTCCCCCTCAGCGCGCTTCAAGGGCTCTACTACGCCGCCTGGTGGGTCCACGCCCTGGCCATCTTGGCGTTTTTGAACTATCTGCCCCTGGGCAAGCACTTCCACGTGATCACGGCGCTGTTCAACGTCTTCTTCTACAAGACGGAGCCCCAGGGGCGCATGACCAAGCTGGACGTCGAGGGGGCCTTCGAGCGGGACGAGGTGCTGGGCCTGCAGACCCTCCGCGAGCTGTCGTGGAAGGACGTTTTGGATCTGTTCAGCTGCACGGAGTGCGGGCGCTGCCAGGCCGAGTGCCCCGCCTACAACGCCGGCAAGATCCTTTCCCCCAAGGAGATCATCCTGGAGCTGCGGGACCACGCCTACCGCGAGGTCCCGTTGTTTGGGAAGCCCAAAGAGCCCCAGGACGTCGTGCCCTTAAGCGTCAAACCCGAGGAGATCTGGGCCTGCACCACCTGCATGGCCTGCGTCGAGGCCTGCCCGCTCGACATCAACCAGCTCGACAAAATCCTGGAGATGCGCCGCAACCAGGTCATGATGAAGGACGAGTACCCCGAGTTCTTCGTCGAGGTGTTCAAGGGCCTCGACGGGCGGGGCAACCCCTGGAACCTCCCCGTCGACCAGCGCCTGGAGTGGCTCCGCGGGCTCGACGTCGAAATCCCAACGCTGGGCCAGCTCCAGGCCCAGGGCGCCAACCCGGCCGGGGAGCACGTCGACTATCTGTTCTGGGTCGGCTGCGCGGTGGCCTTCGAGCCCCGCAATCAGCGGGCGGCCCGAGCTCTAATGCGCGTGCTCCGCGAGGCGGGCGTCAGGGTCGCCATCCTGGGCGAGGAGGAGAGCTGCACCGGCGACCCGGCCCGCCGCATCGGGCACGAATATCTCTTTCAGGTCCAGGCGGAGCGCAACGTCGAGACGCTCAACCGCTACGGGGTGAAACGCATCTTGACCATGTGCCCCCACTGCTACAACACGTTTAAGCACGAGTACCCCGACTTCGGCGGGCGCTACGAGGTGGTGCACCACACGCAGCTGCTCGACGAGCTGATCCGGCAAGGGCGCCTCAAGCTCACGGACGGCCAAGCTCAAGAGCTGAAGAAGCGCGTCGTCTACCACGACTCGTGCTACCTGGGGCGCTACAACGGGGTGTACGACCCGCAGCGGCGCCTCATCGACGCGACGGGCGCGGAGCGCGTCGAGATCAAAGAGAGCCGCTCAAAGGGGATGTGCTGCGGGGCGGGGGGCGGCCTGCTGTGGGTGGAGGAGGAGCCGGGCAAGCGGGTCAACGAGCGGCGGGTCGACCAGCTCCTCACGGCGAAGCCCGACGTCATCGCGACGGCCTGCCCCTTCTGCATGATCATGATGGAGGACGCCGTCAAGAGCAGAGACGTCGGCGTCGAGAGCAAGGACGTCGTGGAGCTGGTGGCGGAAGCCCTGGAGGCGGCCGCGGAGCCGGAGCCGCGGGGACAGGGGCAGG
>WFPR01000020.1 GCA_015487455.1 Candidatus Bipolaricaulota bacterium | reverse complement strand
TCATCGGGGTGCTCAAGGCGTACACGACGCGGGTGGGGGCCGGGCCGTTCCCCACGGAGGAGACGGGCGAGGTGGGGGAACGCCTCCGGGGGACGGGCGCGCGCCCCTGGGACGAGTTCGGGACCACGACGGGCCGGCCGCGGCGCTGCGGCTGGCTCGACCTCGTGGCCCTCAAGTACGCCGCCCGCGTCAACGACTTCACGGAGCTGGCGCTCATGAAGCTCGACGTGCTCTCGGGGTTCGACGAGGTCAAGGCGGCGGTGGCCTACCGCTGCGACGGCCAAGTTCTGGAGGAGTTCCCCCAGGACGCGGAGGTGCTGGCCCGCTGCGAGCCCGTCTACGAGGCGCTGCCCGGCTGGTCCGAGAGTCTTAGGAGGTGCCGCTCGTGGCGGGCGCTGCCCCGGAACGCCCGCGGCTACGTGCGCTTCATCGAGAAGGCCGTGGGCGTGCCCGTCTCGATCGTCTCCGTGGGCCGGGCGTCCGAGGAGACGATCTGGCTGTGAAAAGGGGGCGCGCATGCCCGGCATTTGGGAGAGGCTCCGGCGCCTCTGGACGCGAGGGCGGGCTCGAGCCCAGGGGCGCGGCCCCCTTCAGGCGCTCGAGGAGTACCGAAAGAAGCTCGTTCAGAGCGTCGACAAGCTGAGCTGGCAGTACCTCAAGCTGGGGGAGGTGCGCGGCCAGCTCGCCCAGCGGGCCGAGCGCCTGAAGCGCCTGATCCAGCGCTACGACGAGCAGGCCCGCAAGCACTACAAGCTGGGGCACCTGGAGCTCGCCAAGGCCGCCCTGCGGGAGAAGCTGGCGCACGAGGCCGAGCTGGCCCGACTCCAAGACACCCTCCACGAGCTGGACCGCCAGCGCGAGTCGCTCCGGGCGTACAAGGAGCGGCTCACGGGGCAGCTCCAGCTCTACGAGCTGCGCAAGGAGGCGCTCGAGATCCGCTACAGCGCCACCCGGGCGGAGCTGGAGGCCCGGGAGCTGCAGGCCACCCTCTCGCTGGACGAGCTGCCCGAGCTGCAGGAGGCCGTGGCCCAGGCGGAATCGGAGATCCGCGAGATCCAGGCGCGGCTGGAGGCCGTCCGCGAGCTGCAGGCGGAGGCCGCCCCTCCGTGGGGCGACGTCGGCGAGGAGGCGCTGGCCGAGGCGATCGAGCGGCTGAAGGCCGAACTGCAGCCCGCGCCACGAGAGCGGGAGCGGGAGCAAAAGCGAAGGCGAAAGTAAAGGAGGAGAAACGGCCGCGATGACGGAAGGCACCCAAGCCGCAGCCGTCGCGACGCTCACCCCCTGGTCGGCCATCCTGGTCGTGGTCACGCTGGCGATCGTCTTCGGCGGGATCACGCTCTTCTTGGCCGTCGTGCGCAGGCGGGCCTAGCCCAGCGGGCACGCCGCGACGGGACAGGGCGAGCGTTGAGCGGTTGCGCGCCGCGGGCAAACGCGCTATAGTGGGGCGCCCTCCGCTCTTGTGGGCGGCGCGCCCGTTTCGCGCCTTGAGGCTTTTACAGTCGATGTCGATGAGCGAAGCAGTCTGTGGAGGATGAGCGCGCCATGGCGACCAAGGGGATGCAGAGGACGATCGTGATGAAGAAGGAGGAGATGGGCAAGACGTGGACGCGGGACTGGTACCTGGTGGACGCCAAGGGCCAGACGCTGGGGCGGTTGGCCGCCCGGATCGCCCGCGTGCTCATGGGCAAGCACAAGCCCATCTACACCCCGCACGTCGACGTCGGCGACTACGTCGTGGTCGTCAACGCGGCCCACATCAAGGTCACGGGGAAGAAGCTGGAGCAGAAGAAGTATTATCGCCACTCGGGCTACCCCGGCGGGCTCAAGGAGCAGACGCTCGAGGAGCTGCTGCAGAAGCACCCGACGAGGCCCCTGTACGAGGCCGTGCGGCGGATGCTCCCCAAGTCGACGCTGGGGCGGCGGATGCTCAAGAAGCTCAAAATCTACCCCGGGCCGGAGCACCCCCACCAGGCCCAAAAGCCCAAGCCCCTCGAGACGCTGCCGTAAGCCCGCGTTGAAGCGGGAAGCTAGGCGGCTTCACCCCTGGTTTTCTGCTTGAGCTTGGCCCACTCGTCCTTGAGCGTCACGGTGCGGTTGAAGACCAAGCGTTCCGGGGTCGAGTCGGGGTCGACGCAGAAGTAGCCGAGGCGCTCGAACTGGAAGCGCTCGCCGGGCTTCGCCCCCGCTAGGGAGGGCTCCAGCTTGCAGGGGTAGAGCACCTCGAGCGAGTTGGGGTTGACGTTCGTCTTCCAGTCGACGCCCTCGGGCACGTCCGTCGGGTCTTCCTTCAAAAACAGTCGATCGTAGAGGCGGACCTCGGCGTCGACCGCGTGCGCCGCGGAGACCCAGTGGATGGTGGCCTTCACCTTGCGGCCGTCGGGGGCCTTCCCGCCCTTGGTCGCGGGGTCGTAGGTGCAGCGCAGCTCGACGACCTCCCCCTTCTCGTCCTTTACGACGTCGACGCACTTGATGAAGTACGCGTAGCGCAGGCGCACCTCGCGCCCCGGCGCCAGGCGGTAGAACTTCGGCGGCGGCGCCTCCATGAAGTCGTCGCGCTCGATGTAGATCACCCGCGAGAAGGGGACCTTGCGCGTCCCGGCGTTGGGATCTTCAGGGTTGTTGAGGGCGTCGAGCCACTCGACCTGCCCCTCGGGGTAGTTCTCGATCACGACGCGCAGGGGCCGCAGGACGGCCAGGCGCCGCGGCGCCGTCTTGTTCAGCACGTCGCGGACGCACTCCTCCAAGCGCTCAAGGGGCACGACGGCGTTCACCTTCGAGACGCCGATCTCGCGGCAGAACCGCCGGATGGCCTCGGGCGGGTAGCCCCGCCGCCGCATCCCCGAGAGGGTGGGCATCCGCGGGTCGTCCCAGCCCGCGACGTACCCGCCCTCGACCAGCTCGATCAGCCGCCGCTTGCTCAGCACCGTGTACGTCAGCTCGAGCCGGGCGAACTCGATCTGCTTGGGGTGCGGCTCCGGGAGCCCGATCGCCTTGAGGAGCCACTCGTAGAGGGGCCGGTGGTCCTCGAACTCCAGCGTGCAGATGGAATGGGTGATGCCCTCGATCGCGTCCGACTGGCCGTGGGCCATGTCGTACGTGGGGTAGATGCACCACTTGGCCCCCTGGCGGTAGTGGGGCGCGTGGATGATGCGGTACAGGATGGGGTCGCGCAGGTTCATGTTGGGCGAGCGCATGTCGATCTTCGCCCGGAGGACGCACTCGCCCTCCTTAAACTCGCCGCGGCGCATCCGCTCGAACAGCTCTAAGTTCTCTTCGACGGAGCGGTTGCGATAGGGGCTCTCCCGGCCGGGGGTGTTCCAGTCGCCGCGGTACTCCTTGATCTTCTCGGGCGGGAGGCTGTCGACGTACGCCAGCCCCTTCTTGATGAGCGTCACGGCGAACTCGTAGAGCCGGTCGAAGTAGTCGGAGGCGTAGCGCTCCTCGTCCCACTCGTAGCCGAGCCACTTGACGTCGCGCTTGATCGCGTCGACGTACTCCTGCTTCTCCGTGAGGGGGTTCGTGTCGTCGAAGCGCAGGTTGCACTTGCCCCCGTACTTCTTGGCCAGCTCGAAGTTGAGCACGATCGACTTGGCGTGCCCGATGTGCAGATAGCCGTTGGGCTCGGGCGGGAAGCGCGTGTGGACCCGCCCGCCGTAGGTGCTCTTTTCGAGATCTTCCTCGATGATCCGCTCGATGAAGTTCTTCGGCGCCTCGGCCATAGCGGGCTCACCCTCTTTGGGTTCAACGCAAACGTCAGGGACAGGGCGAATGGTAGCGCGGCCGGGGGCGGCCCTGCAAACGCCGATCGGCTATAATCCTCCCGATCTCGATGAGGGGCACGGCGAGGCTTCGAACCGTCGGGGTCGTTGGGCTCCTGGCGCTCTTGGCCGTGGGGCTGGTGGCCTGCTGGCCTCGGCCTCAGGCCCAGCCCCAGTCCCAGCCCCAAGCCCTCAAGGCGTCGCAGATCGTCGTCGACGTCGACGACCCGCCCGTCTACGGCTACCGCGTCGTCGCGGAGTACCCGCACGACCCTCAGGCGTTCACCCAGGGGCTCGTCTACCCGCCCGACGAGGCGGGCGTGCTGTACGAGAGCACCGGGCTCTACGGTCGATCCTCGCTGCGCAAGGTGGAGCTGGAGACGGGCCGGGTGCTCCGAATCCACTATCTGGAGCCTCGGTACTTCGCCGAGGGGCTCGCCCTCTGGGACGACGCGCTGATCCAGCTCACGTGGCGGGAGGGGACGGGCTTCGTCTACGACCGCGAGACGTTCGAGCTGCGGCGGACGTTCCGCTACGAGACGGAGGGCTGGGGGCTCGCCTCCGACGTTGAAGCTCGTCGGCTCATCCTGAGCGACGGCTCCTCCACGCTTTACTTTTTGGACCCCGAGACGTTCTCGATCGTGGGGCGCGTGCCCGTGAGCGCGAAGGGGCGGCCCGTGAGGCTCCTCAACGAGCTGGAGGTCATCCGGGGGCTCGTCTGGGCGAACGTCTGGCAGACGGACCGCATCGCCGTGATTGACCCAAAGACGGGCCGGGTGGGGGCGTGGCTGGACCTCTCGGGGCTGCTCCCGGAGGGGGCGCGCACGGGCCGCGAGGACGTGCTCAACGGCATCGCCTACGACGCGAAGAACGACCGCCTGTTCGTCACGGGCAAGCTCTGGCCCAAGCTCTTCGAGATCGAGCTGGTCCTGCCCTGACCTGGCAGCCGCCCTGACGCGTCACGGCCCGTCACGGCCCGCCGCGGGCCAGCAGCACGCCCACCTGCAGCAGCCCGATCAAGAACCCCAGCAGCGCCCCGAACCACGTGATCGCCCGCAGCTGCCGCCGCGTGATCGCTAAGATGAGCTGCTCGACCTCCGCGATGGAGAGCTTGTCCACCTGCTCGCGCACCACGCGCCGGACGTCGATCGCCTGGACCATCCGGGGCGCCTCGCGCCGGAGCAGCTCGAGGGCCTGCTGGGCGAGCCAGCGCTTGGCCTTGTTCGCGAGCTCGGGCGGGACGCGGTCGCGCAGACGGCCGATCGGCCGCCGGGCGAGCGCCCTCAAGCGCTCCACTAGCAGCGCCGCGATGGCGTCCACGGTCTCGTCGCGCCGCAGGAGGCGCAGCACCTCGTCGCCCAGCCGGGCGCTCAGGGCACTCGGACGCTCAACCCCCTCGAGCTTCAGGGCGAGGAGGACGTCGCGCAGCGGCTTGTCCCGAACCCCCTCGAGCCCCCGCCGGACGACCGACGCGAGTCGTTGGCGGGTCTCGGGGCTGCGGGCCTGGGCCACGATCGCTCGGGCCAGCCGCGCCTTGAGCCCCTCGAGGGCCTCCGGCGGGAGCTGAAAGTCCGCGGGCGTCTTGTCGAGGAGGGCGTCCACGGCCCGGACGAGCGCTTGATGGGCCCGCGCCCGGACGTCGGGCTGGCGGAGGAGCGCGGCCAGCCGGGGCGCGGCCTCCTCCACCGCGCGGTCGATCGTCTCCTTCAGCTCGTCCACGCTGATCACGAACGTCTCCATCAGCGTGAACTTGACCTGATCCCAGAGCGAGTCCTCGCGGAACGTGGCCGTCAGCAGGCGGTCGGCCAGCTCGTAGAGCTGGAGCCGGAGCCGCCTCTTGAGCGCCTCGTCCTCCAGGACCGCGGCGAGCTTCTCCAGCAGCACGGGCAGCAGGTCGCCCAGCCTCTCGTACGCGGCCTCCCGGAGCTCGGGCGGGAGGTACGCCCGCAGCGGGCGCTCGTCCCGGAGGAGCGCGTCCACCCGCTCGTCCAAGAACGCCCGAACGCGGGCCTCGAACGCCTCGTCGTGGGCCAGCTTCAAGAGCGCGTCCGTCAGGCGCTCGGGCAGCTCCCGCCACAGCGGCTCGGGCAGCAGCTCGCGGATCGGGCGCGCCCAAAGCCCCTCTGCGTACGCCTGAACGCGCTCCCGGACGAGCCTCTCCGTCTGGGGGTCGCGCACGGCTTGAGATAGCACGTCGCGGAGGCGCTCCCGCAAGGCGTCGAACGCGCGCGCCCACTCGGCCTGAAACCCCTCGGGGACGAGCTGCTCGAGCGGCCCCCACTCGCGGTCGAGCAGCTCGTCGAGGCGCCGTTCGACGAGCCGCTCGACGTGCGCGCGCACCTCGGGGGTGTCGAGGCGGGCGGCGATCGATTCCTCCGTGATGAGGTGGCGGGCCACGGCGGCGCCCATGCGCTCGGCCATCTCCCCCCGCCGGGCGGGGATGACCCCCGGCGTGAAGGGCAC
>WFPR01000019.1 GCA_015487455.1 Candidatus Bipolaricaulota bacterium | reverse complement strand
TCGACGTCGGCGGCCGCGGACGGCCCCGCGTTCTGTACCGTGAGGGTGTACACGAGCGTTTCCCCCGCGATCACGGGGTCGGGGCTGTCCCCCTTGGCGATCGAGAGGTCCGCCCGGGCTTCCACGGGCGTTCGGGCCGTGGCCGCGTTGTTCATGGGGTCGGGGTCGGGGGTGTCGCCCGCCACGGTGGCCGTGTTGATGAGCATCCCTTCAGCAGCCGGGTCAACGCGCACCGTGATCGTGACGGTGGCCGCGCTCCCCGCCGTCAGCGTCCCCAGGGCGCAGACGACCGGGACGCCCGCCGAGCTGCAACTCCCCTGGCTGGCGTTGACGCTTACAAGGGTCACCCCGTTGGGCAGCTCGTCCTCCACCGTCACGCCCTGCGCGTCCGACGGTCCTGCGTTCTGCACCGTGAGGGTGTAGGTGAGCGTCTCCCCCGCGATCACGGGGTCGGGGTCATCCCACTTGACGATCGAGAGGTCGGCTTGGGCGACCACGGACGTCTCGACGATGGCGCGGTTGTTGTCGAGGTTCGGGTCGCCGCTGCTCGTGATGACCGTGGCCGTGTTGACCAGCGTGCCCGAGAAGGCCGCGTCGATTTGAACCGCGACGGTGATCGTCACGACCTGCCCCGGGGGCAACGACCCCAGGCTGCAGACGACACTCGAGCCTGAGCCCGACGCCGAACAGCTCCCCTGGCCCGGCGAAGCGCCGATGAGCGCCACGCCCACGGGCAACTCGTCCTCCACCTCGACGTCGTGGGCGACGGACGGGCCCATGTTCTGCACCGTGATCGTGTACGTCAGCGTCCCGCCCGCGACCGCAGGGCTGGGCTCGGCCGCCTTCGCGATCGCGAGGTCGGCCCCCTCCACGGTCGTGTGGGCTTGGGCGACGTTGTTCGCCGGGTCGGGGTCCTCCGCGCCGCCGCGCACCCGGGCCACGTTCACCAGGGTGCCCGAGAAGCCCGGGTCGATTTGGACCGTCAGCGTGATCGAGGCGCTGCCCCCTAAGGGGAGCGTCCCCAGCGCGCAGCTTAAGCTCGAGCCCGAGGTGGAGCAGCTCCCTTGGCTCGGGGAGGCGCCGATGAGCGTGACGCCATCCGGCAGCTCGTCCTCCACCTCGACGTCAAGGGCGTCCGATGGCCCCGCGTTGTGCACCGTGAGGGTGTAGGTGAGCGTCTCCCCCGCGATCACGGGGTCGGGGGCGTCGTCCTTCTCGATCGCGAGGTCCGCGCAGGCCCCAAGCTCGATCGTCACGGTGGCCCCGTCGCAGAGCCCCGCCTCGTCGCAGACGACGTACGAGAACGTGTCCGTCCCGATGAAGCCGTCGGTGCGCACGTAGGTGATCGTGCCGTTGGGGTTGAGCACGACGGCCCCGTGGGCGGGCTGGGTGAAGCTCACGATCGTGAGGGGATCGCCGTCGGGATCGTGGTCGTTGGCCAGCGGGTCGAGGACGACCTCGGCCTCACAGGTCAGCGCGGCGCGGTCGTCCTCCGCGGTGGGGGCGCGGTTGCTCGCCTCCGGCGGCGGCTCGATCAGCGACGACCCGGCCAGCGGGAGGGGGCAGTCGCCGAAGAGCGCGTCCGCCCGCTCGATCACGCATGTGAGGTAGTCCTCCGTCTCGCCGTAGAGGAAGTCCCCCTGGCCCTGCCAGCCCAGGCCGCCCCGCTCCACGGGCGGGAAGACCTCCTCCGGGACGGGCTCGGTGCTCAACGTAAACCGGACCCAAAGCTCGCCGGGCGTCGGCCCCGTCAGGATCGCGGGCAGCTCGATCGTGCCCGCGAACCCCGGCCCTACGTTGTAGGGCTCCTCGTGCAGGGCCAGGTTGCGGATGGCCCACTCGGGGACGACGATCTCGCGGCCCGCCCGGCCGGGGACGGCGCAGGCGGAGGCCCCGGCCCAGCGGCCGTCGTGGTTCCAATCGAAGAGGACGTTCAAGTACAGCGGGCCTTGGGTGGCCGTCTCGGGCACGGTGAGGAAGACCTCCAGGCGCACGCGGCGGCAGGTGAGCAGCGAGCCCGGCCGCCAGCCGTCGTCGGCGTCCCGGTCGACGACCAGCGCGTTCCGCTCGCTCGTGACGCCGCTGCCCAGATAGGCCCGCTCCTCTGGGAAGCGGTGAAGCACGTACTCCACCGCCCAGGGGTCTTGGGCCGACCCCGCCCCCTTGTACAGCGAGGGGAACGTCCCGACGAGCTTCTCGTCGATGAGACGGTACCCGGCCAGCACCCCGTCGGGCGCGTCCCCGTAGTCGCCGGGCGGCCCCTCCGCATCCACAGCATCAGCATCCACATCTACAGCCACAGCCCCGCTCGGGACCAGGAGGCCCACCAGCAGCCCCAGCGTCAACACGACGATTGGGAAGGCCTCCAAGAAGACCGTTTGCCTCCGCTGCCGCATCGCCTTTCCCCCTTAACAAGGCCCCTTTTGTGTTCTTCCCTGCTAGGAGGGCACGGAGGCCAGCAGCGGGTGAATCGTCGAGCAAGCTAAAAAGTTAAGAGCCTCGCCGCCAGCATCCGCACCGGACGCCTATGGCAAGGCTCTTCGGCAGCCCGGCCGTCCTCGCCCCGCCCACCCAAGGGCCGAGCGAGGACCCGTGGCTTTGCGCCCCCGCCTTACGACGGGTTTGCCCTTTCGAAGCCTGCCGTTCAGGGGATATTCTACAGCCAACGGTTGAGATTGTCAAGAACACAACTCGTTTTCATCCCTTTCTTGTTTTTGAACAGCTAAACCCTTAGAAAAGCGTGGCGAGCGGGGTGCGGCCTTGAAGGCGAGGGCGGACGCTGCTATCCTTCGGCCATTCGAGCCTCGAATGGCCGAAGCCGAGGCGAACGCGAAGGGGGAGCGCGACGTGCTGCGCGACAAGACGATCGCGATCGTCGGGCTGGGCAAGATCGGGGGGACGTTGGCCCAGGGCCTGATCCGCAACCGGGTCGTGCCCAAGGCGAACGTCCAGGGGAGCACGGGCCACGAGGCGAGCGCCCGCGAGGCCCAGGAGCGCCTGGGCATCGTCGTCACGACGGACAACGCCGCGCTCGTCCGGGGCAAGGACGTCGTGATCCTGGCGGTCAAGCCCCAGACGATGCCCCGGGTGCTCGAGCAGCTCCGGGGCGCCGTCACGGAGGAGCAGCTGGTCATCACGCTGGCCGCGGCCATCACCACCCGCTTCGTCGAGGAGCAGCTGGACGGCGCGATCTCCGTGGTGCGGGCGATGCCGAACACGCCCTGCCTCGTGGGCCAGGGGATGACGGTGCTCTGCCCCGGCCGCTACGCGATGCCCGAGCACGTCGAGATCGCCAAGGCGATCTTCGAGGCCGTGGGGAGGGTGGCGGTCATCGACAACGAGGAGCTGATGGACGCGGTGACGGGGCTCTCGGGCAGCGGCCCCGCGTACTGCTACATCGTGATCGAGGCGCTGGCCGAGGGGGGCGTCAAAGTGGGGCTGCCCCGCGAGCTGGCCACCCTGCTCGCGGCCCAGACGATGTTGGGCGCGGCCCAGATGGTGCTGGAGACGGGCGAGCACCCCGCCAAGCTCAAGGACGCGGTGACGACCCCCGCGGGCACGACCGTGGACGGGCTGCTGGAGCTGGAGGCGGGGGGCGTGCGGGTCGCGCTCATCAAGGCCGTGGACCGCGCGACCCGGAAGTCGAAGGAGCTGTCGCGCTGACGGCTCGTGCCTTGACGCTGACCGCTGACTATCGTGTAGCCACCACGACCAAGCGATTCTTGTCCAAGCCCCACGGCTCGCCCTTGAGGTCCCCGTAATAGCCGAGCGGCTTCAGTCCCGCTCGGGAGCAGAGGTCGAGCAGCTCGCGCACGGTGAAGAGCCTTATGGAGCTCACATACTCCTTGCGCCGGCCGTCGGGGTGGAGCTTCACCCACCTCGTCTCGACGCGATCCCGCTCGGGCAGGAACCTCCGCGCCTCCAGCACGAGGAAGCCGGGAAGCTTGTGCCAGTCATGGGCCTGGAAGCGGCGGAGGAGGAAGTCGCGATTGACCGTCTCCAAGAGGAACCGTCCGCCGGGCTTCAAACTCTTGTGCACCTCCTGGAGCACTTTGAGGTGATCCTCCTCGCGCTCGAAGTAGCCGAAACTGGTGAACAGGTTAATGACGGCGTCGAACTTCTCGTTAAAGGGAATCGCGCGCATGTCCCCCTGAACGACCTCGACGGAGAGCCCCTGCTGCTGGGCCACGGCGCGGGCTCGCTTCAAATAAGGGGCGGAGTAGTCGAGCCCGACGACGTGAAAGCCCCGCTTCGCGAGGGGAAGGGCGAAGCGTCCGGTCCCGCAGGCCAGATCTAAGATCTTGGCCCCCGACTCGACGCCCAACAGCTCAATGAGGGGGTCGCAGAGTTCTTCGGCCTGGCGCCAAGCCTCATCCGCGAACATCACCTCGCTCATCTCCTCGTCGAAGAAGCGCGCCCACCACTCCATCTTCCCACCGTTCTCCGTCTTACACGCGCTTGCGCCTCCAACACGAGGCGCTCCCAGGGCCCGCTTGTCCGAAACAAGTGCGTCTCGCAGCGACAATCGCTGCTCCCGAAGCCCCGAACGGCAGGCTCAAAGCGCTTCTCCAGCTCCTGAGCCAGCGCGCACTCCAGCCTCTCCCCCGTCTCCAAGACGAAGACGCCCTTCAGTTTCCCCAACGCCAGCAGGTAATCGATGTGCCAGCGCTTCGTCCTGTTTTGGCCCGAGGCTACGGCCCGATGGCGCTCCACGCGCTTCAGGCCGCCGGGGCCGAGAGCGGAGCCCACATACAGATAGAGCCCGTCGAAGCGATGCAACCCCAAGCGCCCGACGCGGGTGGCGCCGTGGACCTCGATCGCCAGAACGTAGACGCCTTTGGCCGTCTGGGGCTGGGTCTGGGTCTGGATCTGGGTCCAGATCTTCAAGGGCGATCCCCGCTGCAGGCGCGGCTTGTGGGTAGAATTTTGCTGCGCCGCAAGCTTAGGCTCAAGCGACCTTCTGGCCACCGACGCGCTCCTCGGCGCGGGCCCGCTCCCAGAGCGCTGCCTGGGCCGCGGCCAAGCGGGCCACCGGCACCCGGAAACGGGCTGCAGCTCACGTAGTCGAGCCCGATTTGGTGGCAGAACTCGATGGAGCGCGTCGGTGGCCAGAAGGTCGCTTGAGCCTAAGCT
>WFPR01000018.1 GCA_015487455.1 Candidatus Bipolaricaulota bacterium | reverse complement strand
GGCGGAAGCGGGGGAGGGGGACGTGCAGCGCGAGCTTCCTTAGCGCGAGGCGGCAAAGAGGCCTCAGGCGCGCGACCGGACGGACGGCAGCAGGCCCGCCTGCTCGCCCGCGCGCTCAAGGTGGAGTCCATTGCCTGATTTGACTTGAGGTGAAACGCTTCCATGTTCCGAGGACGAAGGTATTGGGTGAACGCCATCATCTGGGCGGTGATCGTGGGGTTCGCCGCCGGGGGCATCATCTTCTTCACCCCCGGGGGACTGCAGATCTTCAACACGAACCCGCAACCCCAGCGAGAGGAGCCCGTCATCGTCGTCAACGGCGAGGAGATCCCGCCCCAGGAGCTGGAGCTCGCCTATCAGAGCCTGCTCAACCAGTACCGCCAGCTCTACCAGCAGTTCGGGCAGAACTTCGACGAGCAGCTGCAGGGGGCGAGCGGCGCCCACTATCAGCTGCAGCTGCGCAACCAGGCGGCTGAGCAGCTGATCCGCAACAAGCTGCTCGATCAGGAGGCCCGCAAGCGGCGGATCTCCATCCCCCGCACCCAGGTCGACGTCCAGTTTCGCGATCAGTACGATCAGTTCTTGGCGGCCAACGGGCTGACGGAGGAGCAGCTGATCGAGCTGCTGAAGGACCCGCAAATCCGCGAGCGCTTCCGCCAGGTGTTCAACTTGAGGCGGGGGACGCTCGGGGAGTTCAAGGCCAAGATGCGCCGGGAGGTCGAGGCCCAGCTCAAGCGCGAGAAGCTCCAAGACGTGGTCGTCGGCGAGATCGAGCCGACGGACGCCGAGCTGCTCGACTATTTAGAGCGGAACGCCGAGCGCTACCGCTCGCAGGTCGTCCCGCCCGTCGTCCCGACGGACGAGGAGCTGAAGGCTTACTTTGAGGAGCGCAGGGACCGCTACGCCAGGGACGAAGTTCGGGTGCGGCACATCTTGATCCCCGTCCCGCAGGACGCGCCGGAGGCGCTCGTGCAGTCGGCGGCCCAGAAAGCCCGGCAGCTTTACGAGGAGCTTCGAGGGGGCGCGGACTTCGAGGCGCTGATGGCGCGCTACGGCGGCGAGGAGCTGGGCTGGATCGCCCAGGGGGAGAGCCCCTACGGCCCCGCGTTCGAGGCCGCGGCCTTCGCGCTCAACGTGAACGGGATCTCGGAGCCCGTCCGCACGGACGCGGGCTTCCACATCATTCAAGTGTTGGACAAGCGCACCACGACGTTCGAGGAAGTCAAGGAGCGCGTCAAGCAGGACTACGTCGAGGAGCAGGAGAAGGAGCGCTTCGAGGCGTGGCTGAAGGCCGCCAGGGAGGAGGGCGTCTTCCCCGAGCTGCCCGAGGTGCGCGCGCGGCACATCCTGATCCGCGTGGCCCCGGACGCGCCCGAGGACGAGGTGCAGTCGGCGTATCAGAAAGCGCTGCGCGTCCGCGAGCAGCTGCTCCAGGGGGCGGACTTCGCCGACCTCGCCGAACAGTACTCGGACGACCCCGGCTCGAAGCTCCGCGGGGGCGACCTGGGCTGGTTCGGCTACGGGCGCATGGTGCCCGAGTTCACCCAGGCGGCCTTCTCCCTCGACGTGAACGAGATCTCGGAGCCCGTCCGCACCCAGTTCGGCTTCCACATCATTCAGGTGCTGGAGAAGCGCACCACGGACGATCTCAAGCAGCGGCTCCGCGAGGCGTACGTTCAGGAGCAGAGGCGCCAGAAGTTCGAGGACTGGGTGAAGTCGCTGATCGAGAACGCCCAGATCGAGGTCAAGGACCCGCTGCTGGCCGCGTATCGCCTCGAGGACCAAGCGCTCAAGACTGAAGATCCCGACGAGAAGCTGAGGCTCCTGGACGAGGCCCTCGACGCCTATCAGAAAGCGCTCGAGGCGTTCGTGGAGGACCCCTACGTCGGGTACTACCAGAGCCGCCTGTACAAAGAGAAGCTCAACGTTTTGAAGCAGAAGCTCGAGGAGCTAGGCGAGGCCGCGCCCGCGCCCGCCGAGGCGCGCGAGGCCCTCGAACGGCAGATCGAGGAGGCCAAGCAAAAGGCCGTCGAGGCGTTCCTGAGCGTCACGGCCTACGGGAGCCGCGACGAGTTCCTCTTCCGCGAGATGCTGGAGCTGGCGCCCGAGAGCGTCGAGCTGCGCTACGCCTACGCCCGCTTCCTCCTCGAGCAGGGGGAGGAGCAAAGGGCCCTCGAGCAGCTGGACCAAGCGCTGGCGCTCGAGCCGGGGTACTGGCGGGCGCGACTGCTGGCCGCTCAGATCCTGAGCGACCGGGGCGACTACGCCGCGGCCGTTCAGCACCTCGAGGCGGCGCTTGAGGCCATCCCCGAGGGCTCGCGGGACCGCCGCGACGCCCAGCTCAGGCTGGGACGGGCGTTGCTGGAGCGGGCCCGCAGCGCGGGGGATGAGGCGGAGCGCGCCGCCAGCCTCGAGAAGGCCCAGGAGGTCGTGCAGGCGCTGCTGGATGAGCTCGCCGAGGCGGGGCCGGAGCGCCCGCGGGCCGACGCGCTGGCCCTGCTCGGCGACATCATGATGGAAAAGGGCGACACGGCGGCGGCCATCGACGCGTATCGGCGGTCGCTCGAGCTGCGCAACCTCTCGGCGGTGGAGGCCAAGCTCGGCCGGGCGTACCTGGCCGCCGGGCAGCTCGATCAGGCCCAGGCCGCCTTCGAGGGCGTGGTCGCCCGCGACCCCTACAGCGTCGCGGCCCGCGAGGGCCTCGGCGACGTCTACCGCGCCGAGGGCGACGTCGAGAAGGCCCTCGAGCTCTACCGCGAGGCCCTGGACCTTCGGGCGGACTTCGAGACGAAGGCGCGCCTCGCCCGGAAGATCTTGGAGCTGGCCCCCGACGACGTCGAGACGCGCTTCGCGCTCGCCAAGCTCTACGTGAGCCAGGGGCTCTACAGCAAGGCGATCGACGAGTACAACGCCATCCTGAAGCTCGACGCGGGGTCCTGGCAGGCGTACCGCGGGCTGGGCGAGGCGTATCTGGCCCTGGGGCAGCCCGAGCGGGCCAAGGACGCCTTCAAGTCGGCCCTGGCGCTCGACCCGCCGACGGGCCAGAAGGTCGCGCTGTACGAGAAGATCTTGGAGGCCGAGCGCGCCCTCGTCGGCCCCGAGGGGGCGCTAGGCGAGGACGGCCAGGAGGCCCTGCTCAAGCTGGCCGAGCTGTACCTGCAGCAGGGCCTCACGGCCAAGGCCCGCCAAAACCTCGAGACGCTCCAGAACGAGTACCCGGACTATCAACCCGAGAGGGTCGAAGAGCTGCTGACCCAGCTGGAGGACGAGGCCGCTGAGGCCGAGGGCGACGGCGACGGAGGGGAAGACGGAGACGGAGAAGGAGGAGCAGAAGGGGAGTAAAGGGGAGAGCGCCATGGGGGCGCCCCCGCGGGACACGGTCGAGATCTACGTCGAGCTGCGCGAGAAGGACCTCAACTTCGTGGAGACGATCCTCAAGGGCTACGACGGGATCGCCCACCTGCGGCGCGACTGGTTCCAGCGCGGTGGGCGGCGGTTCTTCAAAATTCTGGTCCCGCCGGGGCTCGAGGCGGAGGTCGAGCGCGTCCTCGAGTCCCTGCGCCGGTACGTCTGGGTCGGCGAGGTCCGCCGCTCGATCTGACCCGAGCCCTTTTCCATCCCCCCTCCCTCCCCGCTTCGCTTATTTGAACAGGTCCTGATCGAGATCATGGTTCGGCCGTCCCCGATCGGGTATAGTCCTGAAGGGGGGAAGGCGGATGCGGGCGCACGACCTGGTGGTCTTCAGCTCGGACGCGGCCTTCGCCGTGGACGCCGAGCTGCGCGTCGTCGCGTGGAACGAGCGGGCCCACGAGCTGCTGGGCTACCGCGAGGAGGAGGTGCTCGGCCGCCCCTGCTGGGACGTGCTTCAGGGGCTTTTCCCCGACGGGACGCCGCTCTGCTCCCCCGAGTGCCAGGCGAAGCTCTGCTTCGGCTGCTGCCGTCCCTACGGGGTGCGCGCCTGCTTGGGCCGTCACCGGGACGGCCGCTGGGTCGAGCTGAGCCTGAGCAGCGTGGTCGTCCCCCCTGGGCTTGAGGACGGCATCCAAGCGGTCGTCTTCCTCCGGCCTTTGGAGGAGGCGTCGATCGCGACGGGGGCCCCTTCCCCTTCCCCCTCCGACTCCCGCTCCGGCTCCGGCGGGCGGGACCGGGACAAGGGCCGGGAGTTGCTTCGGGTCTTCACCCTGGGGC
>WFPR01000017.1 GCA_015487455.1 Candidatus Bipolaricaulota bacterium | reverse complement strand
TCTCCATCCCCAGCCCCTGCCCCCGCTGTCGTTGCTGTGGCCGCTATCGCCCTCAGCGCTCGGGCTCGAAGAGCTTTAAGTGGGCGCTCTGCACGCTGAGCGTGCCGTCCTCGGGGCGGAGCTCGAACCCCGCGCCCGTGAGCCGAAAGCCCCGGCCCTCGACGGTGACGGGCCTATCGCTCAAGAGCGCCCGAGCGGCCTCGTCCCAGCGGACGCGCTCGGCGGCGAAGCGCAGCTCTTCCGCTTGATTTTGATTTTCGCCCGCGCGCTCGCCCCGCACCTCCCCGCGCAGCTCGAGCGTCCCCGTGTCGTGGTCCCACCAGAGCTCTTGGGCCGTGAGGGTGAGCGCCTCGCGCCCCTCGGCGTCGTAGAGCGTGAGGCGCACCCCCTGGGCGCGGGTCTGACGGGCGTCAGGGAAGCGCTCGAGGCGTTGGGCTTCGAGCGCCCAGAGGGGGCGGCCCGCCTCGTCGTAGCGCACCAGCGTCCCGCCCCGGAGCGCGACCGTCGGGGCGTCCGCGTCCGGGGCTGACGTTGAGGTCGGGACGGGGCCGCCGCACCCGGCCAGCCCCAGCCCTAGCCCCAGCGCCACGAGCGCCGGGAGAAGCCGAGTCAGGCTCGCTGACACGAGCGGGCGAGGCATGCCTCGATCAGCCCCAAAAACAGGGGCCGGGGGCTCAAGGGGCGGGACTTGAACTCGGGGTGGAACTGCGAGGCGATGAAGAAGGGGTGCTCGCGCTGGGGCAGCTCCGCGATCTCCATGAGCCGCCCGTCGGGGGAGCGCCCGCTGAAGATCAGCCCCGCTGACTCGATCGATTCGACGTAGTCGGGGTTCACCTCGTAGCGGTGGCGGTGGCGCTCCTCGACCCTTGTGGTCCCGTAGAGCGCGTGGGCCAGCGTGCCCTCCCGGACGATCACGGGCTGGGCGCCGAGCCGCATCGTCGCCCCCAGCTCTCGAATGCCCTTCTGCTCGGGCAGCAGGTCGATCACGGGGTGCGGCGGGGTCGGGTCGAACTCCGTGCTGTTCGCGCCCTCGAGGCCCATCACGTGCCGAGCGAACTCGATCACCGCGAGCTGGAAGCCGTAGCAGATGCCCAGGAACGGCAGCTTGCGCTCCCGGGCGCAGCGGATGGCCCGGATCTTCCCCTCGGCCCCCCGGTGCCCGAACCCGACGGGCACGATCAGCCCGTCGACGTCCTCCAGCCGCCCCTCGTGGAACTCGTCGGCCTCGATCCATTGGATCTCAACCCGGGCGCGGTGGCGCGCCCCGGCGTGGGTCAGCGCCTCGACGTAGCTCACGTAGCTGTCCTTCAGGGCCGTGTACTTGCCGACGAGCGCGACCCTCACGGTCCGCTCCGCGCCCTTGAGCGCCCCCAGGAACGCCTTCCACTCGGTCAGATCCTGAGCCCGGGGCCGGAGGCCCAGGCGCCCCAGCAGGTAGTCCGTCAGGCCCTGCTCCTCGAAGACCAGGGGCACCTCGTAGACGAAGGGGACGTCGGGGTCGCTGATCACGGCCTCGGGGGGCACGTCGCAGAAGAGCGCGATCTTGCGCTTGATCTCGGGCTTCAGCGGCTCCTCGCAGCGCCCCACGATCACGTCGGGCTGGATGCCCAGCGCCCGCAGCTCCTTCACGGAGTGCTGCGTCGGCTTGGTCTTCTGCTCGCCGACGGCCCCGAGCACCGGCACCAGCGTCGTGTGCACGAACGCGACGTTCGAGTGCCCCAGCTCCTGGTGCATCTGTCTTATAGCCTCGAGGAAGGGCATGCTCTCGATGTCGCCGACGGTGCCGCCCAGCTCGACCAGCGCCACGTCGACGCCCTCGCGCTCCGCGACCCGCTTGATGGCCGCCTTGATCTCGTCCGTGACGTGCGGGATGATCTGGACGGTTTGCCCCAAGTACTCGCCGCGGCGCTCCTTCTCGATGACGGCCCTGTAGACCTTGCCCGTGGTGATGTTGTGGTCGCCCGTCAGGCTGACGTCCAGGAAGCGCTCGTAGCTGCCGAGGTCCATGTCGACTTCCGTCCCGTCGTCCAGGACGAACACCTCGCCGTGCTGGTAGGGGTTCATCGTCCCGGCGTCGCAGTTCAGATAGGGGTCGATCTTGATGGCGGTGACGCGGAGGCCGCGGCTCTTGAGCAGGAGCCCGATGGACGCGGTGGTGATGCCCTTGCCCAAGCCCGACAGCACCCCACCCGTAATGAACACGTACTTCGTCTGCGTCATGGCCATGGCCGACGCCAAAAACGAAAGCGAAAGGGGAGCGCTTTAAATCTTCCCCAGGAGCGCCCGCGCGATGATGAGGCGCTGGATCTCGCTCGTGCCCTCGTACAGCTCCGTGATCTTGGCGTCTCTGTAGAAGCGCTCGACGGGATATTCCTTGATGAAGCCGTAGCCGCCGTGGATCTGGAGCGCCTCGTTGGCCACCTCTCTTGCGACTTTAGAGGCGTAGAGCTTGGCCATCGACGCCTCCTTGGCGGGGTTCCCGCCCTGGGAGATGAGCCAAGCGGCCTTGTACGTCAGCAGGCGGGCCGCCTCGATCGCGGTGGCCATGTCGGCCAGCTTGAACTGAATCGCTTGGAAGTCGGCGATGGGGCGCCCGAACTGCTGGCGCTCCTGGGCGTACTTGAACGCCTCGTCGAAGGCCCCTTGGGCAATGCCGACGGCCTGGGCGGCCACCGCCACCCGCCCCCGCGCGAAGAACTGCATGAGATGATAGAAGGCCATCCCCTCCTGGCCGACGACGTTCTCCGCCGGGACCTTCACGTCTTTGAGGGTGATCTCGGCCAGGTCGGAGGCGCGGATGCCCATCTTCTTCTTGATCGGCTCGGCGATGAAGCCCTCCCGGTCCGTCTCGACGATGAAGGCCGTGATCCCCATGTGCCGCTCCGGGGGGTTGAAGTTCGTGCGGGCGAACACGATCAAGAAGTCCGCAATCGTTCCGTTGGTGATGAAGGTCTTGGTGCCGTTCAGGACGTAATAATCGCCCTGGCGCTCGGCGCGGGTCTTCATCCCGGCCACGTCGGAGCCGGCCTCGGGCTCCGTGATCGCCGCGCCCATCACCTTGTCGCCCTTGGCCACGGGGACCAGATACTTCTGCTTCTGCTCCTCGGTCCCGAACTCCAAGAGCATGTCGCTCCCGAAGATCCGGGCGCTGATGGCCAGCCCGATCCCCGGGTCGCCCCGGAACAGCTCCTCGATGACGATCGCTTGAGCCAAAAAGTCCATCCCGGCGCCGCCGTACTTCTCCGGGATCGCCGGGGCGATCAACCCCAGCTTCTTGGCCTCCTCGACGATCTCGTAGGGGTACTTGGCCTCCTCGTCGTACTTCTCCGCGACGGGACGGATCGTCTCCTCGGCGAACTTGCGGACGGTCTTGCGCAAGAGCTTGTGCTCCTCGCTCAGCTCGAAGTCCATGGGGCCCTCCTCGCTCCCTGTCTCTGATGGCTCTGGCTGACTGACGGCGAGCGTCGGGCCCATTCTAGCCCGCGGGCGCGCGCCCGGTCAACGCGCCCCTCGCTTCGCGGTTGACAGCCCTCCGCCCCCCTGGTATGCTCATTCGAGGCCCGAAAGGCGCGCGATCCGGCTATGGAACGGAAGAAGCTCTACATCAAGACCTGGGGCTGCCAGATGAACGAGCACAAGAGCGAGGGGATCGCGGGGCTCCTCGCTCAGCACGGCTACGAGCTGGTGGACCGCCCCGAGGAGGCGGACCTCATCATCTTCAACACCTGCATGGTGCGGGAGAAGCCCGAGGAGAAGATCTTCTCCGAGGCGGGGATGGTCCGTCGGCTCAAGGAGAGGAAGCCTCATTTGCTCTTAGGCGTCGGCGGCTGCGTCGCCCAGGCCCTGGGCAAGAAGATCTTCGAGCGCAGCCCCGCCGTCGACTTCGTCTTCGGCAGCTCGAACATCTCGGACATCCCCCGCCTGCTCGAGGAGCTGGAGGCGCGGCGACAGGACGGCCGTCGCCGCGACGAGCCGGTGATGGCCATCTCGAAGATCCCCGACCGCATCGAGGACCTGCCCTTCGTGCGCCAGAGCCGCTTCCAGGCCAAGGTCACGATCACGGAGGGCTGCTCGAACTTCTGCACCTTCTGCATCGTGCCGTACACGACGGGGCTCCTTAGGAGCCGCCTCCCCGGCGACGTCATCCGAGAGGTCAGCGAGCTGGCCGCCCAGGGCTACAAGGAGGTCCAGCTCCTGGGCCAGAACGTCGACTCCTACGGGCGGGACCTCGACGACCCCGACATCACCTTCGCCAACTTGCTGAGGGCGCTCACCCGCATCGAGATCCCCCGCATTCGCTTCACGAGTTCGCACCCCAAGGACATCACGCCCGACGTTATTGAGGTGCTGGCCGAAGACAACAACATCTGCGAGCACGTCCACATGGCGGTGCAGTCGGGGAGCGACAAGGTGCTGAGGGACATGCGCCGCGGCTACACCAAGGAGCAATTTCTGGAGCTGGTCCACGAGCTGAAGAAGCGCGTCCCCGATGTGAACATCACCACGGACATCATCGTGGGCTTCCCCACGGAGACCGAGCGGGACTTCGAGGAGACCGTCGATCTGGTGAAGAGGGCGCGCTTCGGCGGGGCGTACATCTTCAAGTACTCGCCCCGGCCGAAGACCGTCAGCTACTACAAGTGGCCCGACGCCGTCCCGCCGGAGGAGAAGCAGCGGCGCCTCGAGCACCTGCTGCAACTTCAAAAGCGGATCACGGCCGAGGAGAACCGGAAGTACGTCGGGCGGACGGTCGAGGTGCTCGTCGAGGGCGAGGCCAAGCCCGGCTCCGGGCGCTACCTGGGCAAGACCCGCAACAAGATCACGACGATCTTCCCCGGTCGGCCCGAGTGGGTCGGCGAATTTGTGAAGGTGAGGGTGGAGGAGGCGAGCGTGGCCGGGCTCTTCGGTGCCGTCGTCGAGGCCCCCACGCCCACGCCCGCGCCCACACCCACGCCCGCATGAAGGTCGCGCAGCGGATGACCCGCGAGTTCCCCCGGGTGCGCGAGGAGACGCCCCTGCGGGAGCTCGTTCGCGCGCTCTGGGAGGGCGGGTTCTCGGGGCTCCCGGTGGTGGACGCCGAGGGCCGGGTGGTGGGGTTCGTCTCTGAGAGGGACGTGCTCGAGGCGATCCTGCCCCGAGGGCTCGAGCTCGTCGCCTCGGGCGCGCCCCCCTGGCCGGAGGGCTGGTCCCTTGAGGAGCGGCTCCGCGAGCTGGCCGAGGTCCCCGTGCGCGACTGCATGGTCCGCGAGGTCGCACGGGTGCGGGACGACGAGGAGGACGCCTACGCGGCCGAGCTCATGGTCCGCCAGGGGCTCGAGGCCGTCCCCGTCGTCGATCGGGACGGCGCCCTCGTGGGGCTGATCCGGCGCATCGACCTCCTGAAGGGCCTGCTCTGAACGCTGCGAATGCGAACCCGAGACGGAGACAGAGGCAGAGGCGGAGGCGGACGCGATGAAGCTTCGTGAGATTCAACGACGTCGGACGCGCACGGTCTGGGTGCGGGACGTGCCCATCGGGGGCGGGCACCCCGTCGTGGTGCAGTCGATGACCACCACGGACACGCGCGACGTGGAGGCCACCGTCGCCCAGATCCGGCGCTTGGAGGAGGCGGGCTGCGAGCTCGTCCGGGTGGCCGTGCTCAACCTGGACGCGGCCCGCGCGCTCGGCGAGATCAAGCGGCGCATCTCGATCCCCCTCGTGGCGGACATCCACTTCGACCACCGCCTGGCCCTCGAGGCCATCAAGCAGGGCGTCGACAAGGTCCGCTTGAACCCGGGCAACATCACCAAGCCTGAGAAGGTCAAGGCGGTCGTCCGGGCGGCCCAGGACGCGGGGGTGCCCATCCGCGTCGGGGTCAACTCCGGCTCGCTGCCCAAGGACCTGCTGGTCAAGCACGAGGGCCCCTCGCCCGAGGCGATGGTCGAGGCGGCGCTCCGCGAGCTCGACATTCTGGAGTCGCTCAACTTCCGCAACACCGTCATCTCGCTCAAGAGCACGGACGTGCGGGTGATGATCGAGGCCTATCGCCTGATGGCCAAGCACGTGGATTACCCGTTCCACCTGGGGGTCACGGAGGCGGGGCCGGGGGAGGCCGCGATCGTCAAGAGCGCGATCGGCATCGGCACCCTGCTGGAGGAGGGGATCGGGGACACGCTGCGGGTCTCGCTCACGGGCGATCCGGTGCGCGAGGTGCGCGTCGCGTACGACATTTTGGGCGCGCTCGGGCTGAGGTGGCGCGGGGTGCAGCTCAGCGCCTGTCCGACCTGCGGGCGCATCGGCATCGATCTGGAGCGCCTCGTGCGGGAGGCCCAGGAGCGCCTCCAGGCGCTCGGCGTCGAGACGCCGCTGAAGGTCGCGCTGATCGGCTGCGTGGTGAACGGGCTGGGCGAGGCGGCCCACGCCGACGTCGGGCTGGTCGGCTACTCCAAGGAGGTCGCCCTCTACAAGCGGGGGCGGCTCGTCAAGCGCGTCCCCGAGGCGGAGGCCGTCGACGCGCTCGTCGAGCTGGTCCGCGAGCTCGACCGCGAGGAGGCCTCGCGCGCGAGCTCGGCCGCCCCGGCAAGCGGGCGCTGATCCACCGGGCACCAGGCCCTTACGGGTACGGGAATCGCCCCTTGACGCCGGAAAAGCCCGTCGAGTAAGATGCCCTCGCGGGCTCGATCCCCACGGACCACGACGACGAACCGCGGATGGACGCGAACGCGAAGGTGTCGGCGATCGTCCCCGCCTACAACGAGGCCGAGCGCATCGCCGCCGTGTTGGAGCCCCTCACGCGCGCCGCGTGCGTGGACGAGGTCATCGTGGTGGACGACGGCTCCACGGACGCGACCGCCGAGGTCGCGAGGCGGTTCCCCGTCAAGGTGGTCCGCCTGCACAAGAACGTGGGCAAGGCGGCGGCCCTCGACCGGGGCGTGCGCGAGGCCCGAAACGACGTCTTCTTGTTTCTGGACGCGGATTTAGTGGGGCTGACCCCCGAGCACGTCGAAACGCTCGTGCGCGCGTACGTCGAGACGGGGGCCGACATGGTGATCGGGGTGTTCCGCAGCGGGCGGCTCAACACCGACCTGGCCCAGACGATCGCGCCCTACCTCTCGGGCCAGCGGGTGCTCTCGCGGCGGGTCTGGGAGCGGCTGCGGGCGAGCTACGACGTCTCGAAGCGCCTCGAGTACGGGATCGAGACCGCGCTCATGAAGCTGTCCGTGAAGGAGGACTGGCGCGAGGAGCGGGTGGAGCTCGAGGGCGTCACCCACGTGATGAAGGAGGAGAAGCGAGGGCTCGCCCAGGGGCTTAAAGAGCGCCTCCGGATGTACGGCAACGTCCTCAAGCTGCTGTTCAGCCGGATGGGATGACCATGACGCGCATCAAGGAGGAAATCAAGGCCCTCGTCGATCAGCTTTCGGACGACGTCCTCCAAGAGCTTAAGCCCTTGCTGGAGCGGCTCAGCGAGTGGGAGGCGACGTTCGAGATCCTACAAGACCCAGACATGATGGAGCAGCTTCGCCAATCTGAAGAAGACTGGCGGCGGGGACAGGTCGTCTCATGGCGCGATGTCCGACGGGACGTATGAGGTCAAGCTTTCCCGATCCGCGCGGCGATACTACCAACGATGCCTGCCAGATGTTGCCAAGCAGCTAAACGCTTGCTTTTCCGAGCTGGAGAGGAACCCGTTGCCTCCCCATCCTCGGATCAAGCCCCTTCGTGGTCAGCTGAGCGGGTTGTATCGTTACCGAATCGGGAATTTGCGCGTCGTATACGTGCGGGCTATTGGCCCTCGGGGAAACGTTTATCAACGAGTTGATAGAGGAGCGTGAGCGAACGGGATGTCGAGCTGGTGGGGGCGGGAGCTGGAGCGGGTCGACCCCGAGGTCTATCGCGCGGTGCGCGGCGAGCTGGAGCGCCAGCGCGCCACCCTTGAGCTGATCGCCTCCGAGAACTTCACGTCGAGGGCCGTGCTGGAGGCCCAGGGCTCCGTCCTGACGAACAAGTACGCCGAGGGGTACCCGGGGCGGCGCTACTACGGCGGCTGCCGCCACATGGACGAGGTGGAGGAGCTGGCCCGGCGGCGCCTCTGCGCGCTGTTCGGCGCCGACCACGCGAACGTCCAGCCGCACTCGGGCACCCAGGCGAACATGGCCGTCTACTTCGCCGTCCTCAAGCCCGGCGACACCATCCTGGGGATGGCCCTCGACCACGGCGGCCACCTCTCGCACGGCCACCCCGCCAACTTCTCGGGGCAGCTCTACCGCGTGGTGCACTACGGGGTGAGCCGCGAGACCGAGCGGCTCGACTACGACGAGCTGCGCGCGATCGCCCGACGGGAGCGCCCCAAGCTGGTCGTCGTCGGGGCGAGCGCCTACCCCCGGGCCATCGACTTCGCCACGGTTCGGGAGATCTGCGACGAGGTGGGAGCGTACCTGCTGGCGGACATCGCCCACATCGCGGGGCTCTGCGCCGCCGGGCTCCATCCGTCGCCCTGGCCCCACGCCCACTTCATCACGCTGACAACGCACAAGACGCTGCGCGGCCCGCGCGGCGGGGCCATCCTCTGCCACCGGGAGCACGCCCGGCTCATCGACCGGACGGTCTTCCCCGGCATTCAGGGCGGGCCGCTCATGCACGTCATCGCCGCCAAGGCCGTCGCCTTCAAGGAGGCCCTGAGCCCCGAGTTCAAGCGCTATCAGGAGCAGATCGTGCGCAACGCCAAGGCCCTCGCCCGCGCCCTTCAGGAGCGGGGCTATCGCCTGGTCTCGGGCGGGACGGACACCCACCTGGTGCTCGTGGACCTGCGCCCCAAGGGGCTCACGGGGGCCGAGGCCGAGCGGCATCTAGAGGACGTCGGGATCACCGTCAACAAGAACGCGATCCCCTTCGACCCCGAGAAGCCCGCCATAACGAGCGGGATCCGCCTCGGGACCCCGGCCGTCACGGCCCGCGGGATGCGCGAGCCCGAGATGGCGCTCATCGCGGAGCTCATCGATCAAGCGCTGGAGGGCGCCCGGACGGGCGGGGCGCGCGAGCGCGAGGCGAAGGCGGCCGTCCGCGCGCGGGTGCGGGCGCTCTGCGAGGATTTTCCGCTCTACGAGGGGCTGTGAGGCCACGACGGCCCTTGTCAGGGGGCGGCGCGTCGGCTATAATTGAACCAGCGGTCAATCCAACACGGTTTGACTATCCCACAGGCTGGAGCGTCGACGGCTGACGCGTTGTGCGCTTGCCGAACCGACCACGGTCCGTTCACCGGCCCTCATCGGGGTCGCGCCACGTCCGAACGACCGCCGAGCGCAGCCGGTCCGCTGATTGAGGAGGTATCCCCCGCATGGACATCAGCGAACTCCGCGCGAAGAGCATGAGAGAACTCCGCCAGCTCGCCGAACAGCTCGGCCTCAACGGGCTCTCCCACATGAAGAAGGAGGAGCTGGTCTGGGCCATCTTGGAGGCGAGCGCCCAGAAGGAGGGGCTGAGCATCAAGGACGGCGTGCTGGAGGTGCTGCCGGACGGCTACGGCTTCCTGCGCGACAAGTCGTGCCTGCCGGGCAAGAACGACATCTACGTCTCGCCGTCGCAGATCAAGCGCTTCGGGCTCAAGACGGGCGACATCGTGCGCGGCACCGTCCGCCCGCCCAAGGAGGACGAGAAGTACTGGGCCCTGCTCAAAGTTCAAGAGATCAACTTCCGGGATCCCGAGGAGGCCCGCCGCCGGACGGACTTCAGCGACCTGACGCCCTACCACCCGACGGAGCAGATCAAGCTGGAGTACGACCCGGAGGAGTTCTCGACGCGGATCATCGACCTCTTCTCGCCGATCGGGAAGGGCCAGCGCGGGCTGATCGTCTCGCCCCCGAAGGCGGGCAAGACGACGCTCCTCAAGCACATCGCCCACGGGATCATGAGCAACCACCCCGAGATCTACCTCATCGTGCTGCTCGTCGACGAGCGGCCTGAGGAGGTCACCGACTTCGAGCTGTCGCTGGCCGAGTTCCCAAACAACCGCCTGGAGCACCCGCCGGAGGTCGTGGCCGCGACCTTCGACCAGAAGCCCGAGGTCCACACGCGGATCGCGGAGCTGGTGATCGAGAAGGCCAAGCGGCTCGTGGAGTACGGCTTCGACGTGGTCATTTTGATGGACTCGATCACGCGGCTGGCGCGGGCCTACAACCTGACGATCACGCCCAGCGGGAAGCTCCTCTCGGGCGGGATGGACCCGACGGCCCTCTACAAGCCGAAGGAGTTCTTCGGCGCGGCCCGCAACATCGTCGACCTGAACGCCCCCCGGGACGAGCGGGGCCACCCGCCGAGCAAGGGCTCGCTCACCATCATCGGGACGGCCCTCATCGACACGGGCTCCCGCCTCGACCAGGTCGTGTTCGAGGAGTTCAAGGGCACGGGGAACATGGAGCTGGTGCTCGACCGCTCGCTGGCCAACCGGCGGCTCTTCCCCGCCATCGACCTGGAGCAGTCGGGCACCCGGAAGGAGGAGCTGCTGCTCGACCCCGAGGTGCGGCGGCGCGTCTGGATCCTGCGCAAGATGATCGGCGACATGAACGACAAGCAGCGGGCGCTCACCTTCATCCTCAGCGAGATGGCCAAGACCGAGACGAACGAGCAGTTCCTCAACAACATGATGGCCAGCGAGTGATTGGTCAAGCGCATGAAGCTCGTCATCGAGGGCGGCCGCCCGCTGCGGGGCGAGGTGGCCGTCCAAGGGGCGAAGAACTCGGCCCTCCATCTCCTCGCCGCCGCGCTCCTCACCGACGAGCCGATCGTGTTGCAGCGCGTCCCCGAGTTGAGCGACGTCCGGGCGCAGCTGGCCCTCCTCGAGGCCCTGGGCAAGCGGGTCGAGCGCTTGAGCGCCGAAGGCTACCGCCTTCGGGCGTCACCCGCGGGGCTCCGCCCGCTCGCGCCGCCGGAGCCGGCCCGAAGGCTCCGAGCGTCGTTCCACGTGCTGGGGCCGCTCCTGGCGCGCTGTGGGGAGGCAGCCGTCCCGCTGCCGGGGGGCGACGCGATCGGGCCGCGGCCCGTCGACCTGCACTTGAGGGGCCTCGAGGCGCTGGGCGCCCACATCGAAGTCGACAAGGGCAGAGGGGTCGTGTACGCCCGCGCGCGGGCGGGGGCGCTGCGCCCGGCGCGCATCGAGCTGCCGTACCCGTCCGTGGGGGCCACAATCCACCTCATGATCACGGCGGCGGGCCTGCCCGGCCCCGGTCGCACCGTGATCGAGAACGCCGCCCGCGAGCCCGAGATTGATGACGTCGCCCGGCTGCTCCGCGCGATGGGCGCGCGGGTCGAGCGCACAGGCTCCCGGCTCGAAATCTGGGGCCAAGACAGCACGGAGCTTCGGGGGGCCGAGCATCAAGTGATGCCCGATCGGATCTGCGCCGGGACGTACGCGATCGCGGTCGCGATCGCCGGGGGGAGCGCGATCATTCGGTGCGTCCCCTGGCACCTCGGCGCCCTCGTCGATACACTCCAAGCGATGGGCGTCGTCGTTCGGGAGCGGCCCGACGGGCGCGGCCTGGAGGTCGCCCGCGGGCGGGGGGCTCCCCTCCGGGCGATCGCGATCGAGACGCGGCCCTACCCGGGCTTCCCCACGGACCTCCACCCGCCGATCGCCGCCCTCCTGGCGCTGGCCGACGGGGAGAGCCGCCTCCGCGAGACGGTGTTCGAGGACCGCTTTGCTTATGTGGAGGGGCTCCGGCGTCTGGGGGCCCAGATCGAGGTCGACGCCCCCAGGCGGACGGCGATCGTGCGGGGGGTGCGGGCGCTCGAGGGCGCCGACGTTCGAGTGCGTAGGGACAACCGGGCGGGAGCGGCCCTGGTGCTCGCGGGCCTGGCCGCCCGGGGCACCACGATCGTCCACGACGACGAGGGGCTGATCCCGCGGGGCTACAGCCGCCTCGTCGAGGACCTCCGAGCCCTGGGGGCCAACATCGAGCCAGCCGAAGACGGGTGAGCGATGAAGGGCAAGGAGAAGGAAAGGGAAAGGGAAAGGGAAAGGGCAAGAGCAAGAGCGAGAGCGGGAGGAGTGAGCGAGCGCGAGCGCTGGATCGAGGACCGCGAGGGGCGGCGCGCCCGCGTCTACGGGCGGGAGCGCGCCATTTTGGTGGGCGTCGTGCAGCACAACGCCCCCGAGGAGCGCGAGGCGATGGAGGAGCTGATCGAGCTGAGCCGGACGGCGGGCGTCGAGGTGCTGCGCGTGATCGTGCAGAGGCGCGCCCAGCCCGACCCCTCGACGTTCATCGGGCGGGGGAAGGCCGAGCAGCTCAAGGCGTTGGTGGCCCAAACGGGCGCGGACGCCGTGATCTTCAACGACTCGCTCAGCCCCGCCCAGGGGCGCAACCTCGAGGAGCTGCTGAAGGTCAAGGTCATCGACCGGGTGCAGCTCATCCTCGACATCTTCGCCCAGCGGGCGCAGAGCAAGGAGGCCAAATTGCAGGTCGAGCTGGCCCAGCTCGAGTACCTGCTGCCGCGGCTGCGCGGCTGGGGCGAGGCGCTCGGGCAGCTGGGCGGCGGGATCGGCACCCGCGGCCCCGGCGAGACGAAGCTCGAGCTGGAGCGCCAGGCGATCAAGCGCCGCATCCACAAGCTGAAGCGGCGCCTCGAGGAGGCCAAGAGGGAGCGGCAGCTGCGGCGGCGGCTCCGCGCCAAGCGGGCCGTCCCCGAGGTCGCGATCGTCGGGTACACGAACACGGGCAAGTCCACGCTGCTGCGCGCCCTCTGTGACACGGACGCCTTCGTCGAGGACAAGCTGTTCGCCACCCTCGACCCCAAAGCGCGCAAGCGTCGGCTGCCCGACGGCCGCGAGGTCGTGTTCATCGACACGGTGGGGTTCATCCGCAAGCTGCCGCACGCGCTCGTGCCCGCGTTCCACGCCACGCTCGAGGCCGCCCGCGACGCCGACTTGCTCATCAACGTGCTCGACGCCTCCAGCCGCGGGCTCTTCGAGCAGCTCAGGACGATCCAGGGGGTGCTCAGCGAGCTGTTCGGGGACGGCCCCCGGCCCCCCGTGCTCCACGCGCTCAACAAGATCGACAAGCTCCAGACCCCTGAAGACCTCGCGCGCCTGGAGCGGGCGCGCCGCGAGATCCACCCGCTCGTGGAGATCTCGGCGCAGCGGGGGACCAACCTCGACGCGCTCCTGGAGCGGGTGGCCGAGCTGCTCTCAACCCGACGGGAGACGATCCGTGTCGAGATCCCCTACGCCCAAGCTCACTGGGTCGAGCGGCTCCACGACTGGGGCCGGGTCCGTCAAGAGCGCTACGACCCCGACAAGATCGTCGTCGAGGCGGTGCTCGAGCGGCGCCACGTCGAGGCGCTGGAGAAGCTCAGCGAGCGCGGGAACGGCCTCACGCTCACCCACGTCCACGCCGACGGCGCACAAAGCTAAGGCAGCTGAAGCAGCAGCGACTCCAGGAGCAGCGGGACGTTCGCGTTCCCCTGCAGCGCCCGCAGGGCTTTCTCGAGGGCCTCCACGGCCCGCCGCGCTTGTCTTTCGTCTAGGGACGCGCTCTGCGCCCGAAGCTCCTCCGCGCGATCCGCGTTGAACAAAGCCAAGGGGCGGGTTTGCGCTTGAGCTTGAGCGTGAGCGTGAGCGAGGAGCCACAGATCCCGATACCAGCGCAGCGCCTCCTGGAGCGCGCACTCTAGCCGTTCGGGGTCGAGCTTGCTGAGGGCCTGGGCCAGCTCCAGCCGCTCGTGGGGCTTGGGCGCGTGCTCCCGGAGCCCCGCGAGGACCCGCAGGGCCGCCTCGCGGCGGGCGACCTCGTCCTCCGCTTGGGCCAGAAACTCGACGAGCTGGGCGCCCTTGAGGGCCGCCAGCGCCCGGCGCGCCGCCTCCCGCCGCTTCAGGGGCTCCTCGGGGGGATCCACCCACAGCCGGGACAGCCGCCGCGGCGCGCCCCGCACGAGCGCGAGCAGATACTCGGCCTCCTCGGGCGCGTAGCCCCGCGCCCGCCAGCGCTCGCGAAGCTCGTCGGCGCTCGGGGGGCGCAGCTTGAGCACCTGGCAGCGCGACAGCACCGTGGGCAGCACGGCCAACGTCCGCGCCAGCAGCAGGAACACGACGTAGGCGGGCGGCTCCTCCAGAACTTTGAGCAGGCTGTTGGCCGCCTCGGGGCTCAAGGCCTCCGCCTCCTCGATCGCGTAGACCTTGCGCGGGGCTTCGAGGGGCGGGTAGCGGGCGTCCTGGTGAAGCTCGCGCACTTGATCGATGCCGATGCGCTTGCCGCTCCGCTTGAGCCAGCGCACGTCGGGGTGGCTGCCGTGGCGGAGCTTTCGACAGGGGGCGCACGCCCCGCAGCCGCGCCCCCGCTCGCAGAGGAGCCGCGCGATGAGCGCGTGCGCGGCCCACTCGGCCCCCTCCCCCACGAGCAGATA
>WFPR01000016.1 GCA_015487455.1 Candidatus Bipolaricaulota bacterium | reverse complement strand
GGCGCTGTTGGCGATGCTCCTCTGCGTCCTCCCGCTGCTCATCTTCCAGGGGCTTGAGGGGTTCCGAGCCCGGCAGGGGATCGTCTTCTTCTTGCTCTCCTATGTGGCCCTTGGGGGGAGCGTGAGGTGGGCGCTGGAGGCCCTGGGCGCCGTGGCGCGGGGCTTGAGCTTCCTCGGGCGCCCGGCGGCGCTCTGGCTGCTGGTCGGAGCGGGGCTGCTGCTGGGGCAGCTCGCCGCGGAGGGCGGGCGATGGGGGCGCTACCTCCTCCAGTACAACGTGATCGGGGCGCTCGCGACGGGCGCGTCGGGCCAGGAGCTTCGCTGGGTCGACTGGCTGCGCGAGGAGACCCGCCAGGCGGCCGAGTGGCTCCTGCGCGAGGTCCCCGAAGGCACCCCCATCCTCAGCGATTGGCAGTTCCGGACGGCCGTTTACTTCCTCGCGCAGGGCCGATACCCCCTCTTCAAGATGCCGCTCCTCTGCTCACGGCCCTACTCCACCCACATCTGCGTCCAACCGGACGGCTCGCTTTCGGGTGCAAACTCAAAGCCGAAGGTGCTCTTCCTCTGGCCGGACGCCGGAGGGGTGCGCCACGCCCTGACCCAGTACGAGCTGGTCGCCCTCACAGAGGAGGCGCTCTTTGAGGCCCTGGAGCGGACGCGCGCCCAGTACGTGCTGGTCACGTTGCGCACGAACTTCGAGTCGCTCTACTTCGACCGCAGCGCCTCCTTCGAGAAGGTCGCGGACTTCGGTCGAGGGATGCTGAAGCTCTACCGCGTGCGTCGTCCCCTGCGCCCGGTGGAGTTCCCCACCCACGTCGGGGTTCGCACGGTGGAGTACCTGAAAGCCCTGCAAACGAACGACCCCGACAAGCACAAACGCATTCTCACCTTCTTGCAAGGGCGACTGAAGTGGACCCCCAACGACGTCCGACGGCTGCTCCAAGGGGGCTATCCCCTCGTTGAGCTGCACAAGCGCTACGGCCTATAATGCCCCCCGCTGGGCGAGCGATGTCCATGCGCGTGCAGGCTCAAGGTCAAACGGCACGGCGGCGGCAGTGGCAGCGGCCATCGAGGCTGCGCCAAGCCCTCAAGGCCCTACAAGGCCGCCACGAGCTGATTTGGTACCTGACGGTCAGCCAGCTCAAGCAGGCCCACCAGAACCTCGTGTTGGGCTACGTGTGGTGGTTCCTCAACCCCCTGCTTTGGACGCTGGTCTACTGGCTGTTGGTGGTGGGCATCTTCGACCGCGGGGAGCCCAACTACCCGTTGTTCCTGCTGTGCGCGATCATCCCCTGGCGGGCGTTCGTGACGACCGTCGGGCAGTCGATGACGTGCCTCTCGAGCCAGGAGCGCTTGATCAAGCAAATTCCCTTTCCCAAGGCGGTGCTGCCCCTGTCCGTGGTGCTGGCCAACGCCGTCAACCTGGCGTTCGGCCTGCTCTTCCTGGTGTTCGCCGCCGTGGTCGCGTTCGGGATTCGGCTCACCCCTTACGCCCTCCTCCTGCCCCTTATCGCGTCGATCCAGCTCGTCTTCACCCTTGGGTTGGCGTTCATGCTCTCCATCCTGGCGACCTACTTCGCCGACCTTCAGAACTTCATGCAGTTTTTCACCCGCATCTGGCTGTACCTCTCCCCGGCGCTCTACGCCGTCGAGCGGGTGCCCGCGCGCTTCCACACGCTCTACATGCTCAACCCCTTCGCCCCGATCTTCACGAGCTATCGGGACGTGCTCATGTACGGCCGGGCGCCGGACTGGTTCTGGCTTGGAGTCGCGGCGGCGATCGCGCTGACAACCCTGCTCGTCGGCTTCTGGGTCTTCGTCCGTGAGGAGCCCCGGATCGTCAAGGTGATCTGAGTGAGCATGACGGTCATCGAGGCCACCGACGTCGGGGTGAAGTTCCGCAAGTATCGAAGCCGGAGGCGCCGGCTGCGGGCGTGGCTGTTGCGTCGAGACGAACGGCGGATGAGCGAATTTTGGGCGCTGCGCCACGTCACCTTCAGCGTGGAGGAGGGGGAGGTGCTGGGCGTGATCGGCTCCAACGGCGCGGGGAAGAGCACGCTGCTGCGGGTGATCGCGGGCATCTATCGCCCTGACGAGGGGTCGATCGCCGTTCGCGGGCGGGTGTCCCCGCTGCTGGCGCTGGGAGCGGGCTTCCGGCCGGACCTTACGGGGCGGGACAACGTCTACCTCAACGGCGTGCTGCTGGGGTTGAGCCGCCGGGAGATCGACGCCCGCTTCGACGAGATCGTGGACTTCGCGGAGCTGGGGGACTTCATCGACCAGCCCATCCGTACTTATTCCAGCGGGATGGCCGCCCGTTTGGGGTTCGCCATCGCCACCAGCTTGGAACCCGATATCTTGCTCATCGACGAGGTGTTGGGCGTGGGCGACGAGCACTTTCGCCGGAAGTCCACGGCCAAGATGCGCGAGTTCATGCGCAAGGCCAAGGCCATCGTGCTGGTCACCCACAGCATGGACTTGGTTCGGGAGGTGTGCACCCGGGCCCTGTGGTTGGAGCGGGGGCAAATCTATAAAATGGGAGACCCCGATGAAGTTGTGGAAAGCTACCTAGCAGAGAGGAAGGGGGCTTCTATGGTCACTGAAGGTGCGCGATGAGGGTCGTCATCCTGGCGAGAAAGAACTTGCAATACAACACCCGGGTGGAGCGCCAAGCCCAGGCGCTTGTCCAAGCCGGCCATGAGGTCCTCATCGTGACGATGAGGGTTGGAGATCAACCCACCCGTGAACGGAAAAACGGCTACGAGATCGTTCGCCTTGAGCTGTGGCCCCTCCATCGGAGGCTGCCCCAAGCGCTGTCGGCGCTCCAACGTCGACTGTTCGAGCTGCTCAGAAGGGTGCGATGCCCCTCCCTGGCAAGGGCACCCTCCCAGGGGCAAGGGCAAGCTCAAGTTCAAAATATGGCCTCGACTGTGGACGAGACTTCGGAATCGCGCTCATACGCGCGCTTGATGCTTCGCTTTGTGAAGCGCTTGGCCAAGGAAACCCTACGCTTGGTGCTCCGCTTGATCAGAGAAGCCCTGCGCTCAGGGCTGCGGCCTTTCGCCCAGCCCCTGACGACCCTGGACTTCACCCTGAAAGCTTACCGTTTGCTGAAGGACTCCCCAGCAGACATCTTTCAGGCGCATGACTCCTCACCTCTGGCCGCCGCTTATCTCTTAGCCAAGCGGCACCGTGCTAAGCTCGTTTACGACGCCGTGGAGATCGTTACTGAACGGACAGGGCGGCGATGGGGACGGATCGGAACCGCGGTGGGTCGGGCCATAGGAAGGGCGTGGGAAGGCTTCTTCATTCGAAGGGCTCATGGCGTCATCACTCCTACACCGGTGATTGCCGAGGTGCTTCGGGACCGCTATCGCGTTGATCCCCAGCTGGTTATGAACTGCACCTGGTATCGCCCTCCCGAGGCGTTGCAAGGCAGCGACCTTAGAGCTCGGCTGCCCATCAAAAACGCAAAAGTCCTGCTTTATGTCGGAGCAATCTCTGCACACAACGGTGTAGACTATTTGATTCGCTCCCTGCACCACCTCCCAAAGGACGTGGTGCTCGTGCTCCTAGGGCCGATGCAGCCTCGCTATGAGCCCCAGTGCAGGGCGCTCATTAAGGCAGAG
>WFPR01000015.1 GCA_015487455.1 Candidatus Bipolaricaulota bacterium | reverse complement strand
TCCCGGCCCGCTCGAGCGCCTCGCTGCTGCGGATGAGGATGCCGTGCTCGGCCCCCTTGCCCATCCCGACCATGATCGACGTCGGGGTGGCCAGGCCCAGCGCGCAGGGGCAGGCGATGATCAGCACCGAGATGGCGTTGAGCAGCGCGTAGGTGAGCGCCGGGTGCGGGCCGAAGAAGTACCAGACGACGAACGTCCCCAGCGCGATGAGCATCACCGCGGGGACGAAGACGCCCGTGACCTTGTCCACCAGGCGCTGGATCGGGGCCTTCGAACCCTGGGCCTCCTCCACCAGCTTGATGATCTGGCTGAGGAAGGTGTCCTTGCCCACGCGGGTGGCCCGGAACTTGAAGGTCCCCGTCTTGTTGATCGTGGCCCCGATGACCTCATCGCCGGGGTTCTTCTCGACGGGGATCGACTCGCCGGTGATCATCGACTCGTCCACGGAGGAGTGGCCCTCCAGGACCACGCCGTCGACGGGGATCTTCTCGCCGGGGCGCACGACCACCACGTCCCCGACGCGCACCTCCTCGACGGGGACCTCCACCTCCCGGCCGTCGCGGACCACGCGGGCCGTCTTGGCCTGCAGCCCCATCAGCTTGCGGATCGCCTCCGAGGTGCGCCCCTTGGCCACCGCTTCCAGATAGCGCCCGACCAGGATGAGCGTGATGATGATGGTCGAGGTGTCGAAGTAGACCTCCTGGGCGATCCCCTGGGCCTCGAAGAACTTGGGGAACAGGATGAGGAGCACACTGTAGAGATACGCCGCGGAGGTGCCCACGGCGATCAGCGTGTTCATGTCCGCGGAGCGGTGCTTGAGCGCCGCCCAGGCCCCCTTGTAGAACTGCCAGCCGACCCAGAACTGCACCACGGACGCCAGGGCCCACATCACGTAGGGGTTCCCCAGCACGTCCGCCAAGGGGAGCCCGGGGAACCACTTCGCGTACGTCCCCAGCAGGACGAGGACGCTCACCGATCCCCCGACAAACAGCTTGATCCGCAGCTGGCGGAGGTGCGCCTCGTGCTCGCGCCGTTGGCGCTCCACCGCGTCGAGCCCCTCGTCCTCCTCGGCGAGGTGGGCCTCGTAGCCCGCGTCCCGAACGGCCTTCATGTAGTCCTGAGGGGAGGCGACCCCGGGGATGTACTCGACGTGGGCCGTCTCCGCGGCGAAGTTGACCTCCGCCTTGAGCGTCCCCGGGACCCCTTTCAGGGCGCGCTCGACGCGGGCCACGCACGAGGCGCACGTCATCCCCTTGACCCGCAGAGTGAGCGCCTCGGCGGGGACCTCATAGCCGGCCCCGCGAACGGCCTCCACGAGCTTCTGGGGGGAGCCCGCCTCGGGGTCGAGCACCACCGAAGCCCGCTCCGCGGCGAAGTTGACCTGCGCGTCCCGGACGCCGGGCGCCTCCTTCAGGGCGCGTTCGACGCGGGCCACGCACGAGGCGCACGTCATCCCCTTGATGGGGAGCTCCACGCGTTCGGCTCGGTCCGCTCGCTCCGGGCTCTCCGTCTTCGTCTTCAGTTCCTGCACCGGCTTCGCACCTCCTAGGTCTGTCTACGTCTGTCGTCAGGATCGTGTCCGTTTTCGCCTTCGGCTTTGCTCATCGGGCGCATGTCGTCCCCTTGCACCGGCCCCGCAGCTGCAGCTGCAGCCGCAGCGCGCTTACCCGAAGCGGAGGTCCTCCCCGGTGGGCAGCGGCCCCTCGACGAGGTCGCCCGTCTCCGGGTCGAGGTAGAGGTTGTGGCCGATCCCCTCGCCGCTCAGGCGGCTCAGCTCGTCGGTGGGGTCGTAGACCCCCTTGTCCACCACGAGCAGCCCCGCGGGGTTGATCGTCATGAAGTAGAACGGGACGGGCCGCGGGGCGGGGGGTCGCAGCACCCGGCCGTCGCGGGCGAAGACCGAGCCGTGGCAGGGGCAGTGGGCGTGGACCTGGGCGTACTCCTCGTCCGGGGGGCCGTAGGGCTGATAGGCGCACCCCAGATGGGTACAGATGTCCGAGACGGCCTGGAACCCGTAAGGCGTTCGGAAGATGAACACGGCTTGGGACTCGATTAAGCGCATCTCTCCCACGTCGTAGTCCTCGGGCCTCCCGGCGGTGAACGCCGAGGGGGGCTCGAAGTTCACCCGGGGGAGGATGTACGAGCCGATGCCGCTGACGGCGCCCGCGGCCGTGAGGGCCAGCGAGCCCAGCCCCAGGCGAACGAGGAACTTCCGGCGGCTCATCCGCCGGGCTTCGGGGGAGGGCTCGAACGTCTCGCCGTTCCTGGGCTCTCGCGTCGTCATCGTCCCTTCGCTCCTTTACCCACCCCAGGTGGGGTGGGCAAGGGTACTCTACCCCCTCGCGGCCGGGTTGTCAAGGCGGGAGCCGGTGCGGGCAAAGGGGCGCGAGCGGCTTACGGGGCGCCCTCGGAGCTCGGGCTCGGGAGGTCCTCCAGGGCGCGGGTCGTCTTGCGGAAGCCCTCCACCATGTCCTCCAGGCTCATCGCCCCCAGCCACATCCCGCGGATGATCCCCTCCTCGTCGATCCAGTAGGAGGTGGGCAGCCCCGTAAGCTGGTACCTCACGAAGAACAGCCCGTCCCTGTCCAGGAGGTTCGTGTAGGTGGCCCCGTAGCGCTCGAGGAACTCCTTCACGTCCTCGGGGTCCTCGCCCCAGTTGATCCCCAACAGCACGATGCGATCGCCGTACTGCTCGTGGAACGCCTGCAGATCCGGGATCTCCTTGCGGCAGGGCGGGCACCAGGTGGCCCAGAAATTCAACAAAACGGGCTTCCCCCGCAGCTCGCTCAGCCGCCAGACCTTCCCCTCTAAATCTTCAAAGGCGAAGTCCGGAGCCCGGAACCCGGGGAACGGGGCGGTCACATCGGGGTGGACCTCGGCCTCCTTGTCGAGGAACTGGCCTCGGCTGAGGGTGATGATCATCCGCCCCCGGTCGAGGGCCGTCTGCTCCGCCCGCTGGCGCAGCTCCGCTAAGCTCTCCGGCCCCCGCTGCAGGAAGAAGTACGAGTACGTGATCAGCCCCGTGATCCCGATCCCCAGCAGCGCGAACAGCCCGATGAGCACCTTCTTGATCAGCGTCATCGTCTCGGCCTCCCTTCCTTCCCTGCCTTCGCCCTCACGGGCCTCCTCAGCGTCCCAGCAGGTCGTCGAGGTAGCGGCCGTAGATGAGCAGATAATACAGCACGTAGCCCCCGGCGACGATCATGAAGGCGCCGCTGGCCCGCCGGACCCACGCCCCCATCGAGCGGAAGACCCGCTGGACGACGCCCTTGGCGTAGGCGAGCAGCACCCCGAACCCCAGCATCATGAGCGACATGCCCCACCCGTAGGCGGCAAAGTGCACCAGCCCGTTGAGCGGCCCGCCCAGGAACGTCTGCATCATCACCGAGAGGAAGATCGGGAGCGTGCAGGCCGCGGCGCAGATCGCGTAGACCAGCCCGTAGAGGTAGAACGAGAAGAGCCCGCTCCCCGCCTTGGGGGAGAGCCACCGCCCCACCACGCCCCCGAGCGAGAGCGAGACCTCCGGGCGCACCAGGAGCACAACGCCCGCGATCACGATCCCGAGGGCCACCCCCACCGCGGCCCAGGGGAGGTACCGTCCGATGGCGCTGCCCACGACGGCGAAGATCGCCCCCAGGAGCGCCAAGCTCGTGAGCATCCCCGCGCTGATCAGCCCCCCGACCCAGAGGCCCTGCAGGCCCCGCCGGGCCCAGCCGACGGGCGCGTTCGCCTCCTGCCGGGCCAGGTAGAGCGAGACGTACGTGGGCAGCATCGCCCCGAAGCAGGGGTTGAAGAACGTCGCCACCCCGGCCAGGAACGAGAAGGGCAACAACTCCAGGTTCACGGGCTCCTCCTCATCCTCGCCTCGCTGAGCTCAGCGCTCGCGCCATTCTACCTAAACCACCTTCCGCGGGTCGAGCGCGTCCCGGAGCCCGTCGCCCACGAAGTTGATGCTCAGCACCGTGATGAAGATCATCAGCCCCGGGAAGAGGCTCATCCAGGGGGCGGTGGAGATCTGGGCTTGGGCCGTCTGGAGCATCGTCCCCCACGAGGAGGTGGGCGGCTGGATCCCCAGGCCCAGGTACGAGAGGGTCGACTCGGTGAGGATGGCGGACGCGGCGCCCAGGGTCGCGGCCACGATGATCGGGCTCAGGGCGTTCGGCAGGATGTGCTTGACGATCAGGCGGACGGGGCCGGCGCCCAGCGCCCGGGCCGCCTCGACGAAGTCCTGCTCCCGGAGCGACAGGAACGAGGCCCGCACCAGCCGGGCCACGTTCATCCAGCTCACCGCGCTGATCACCAGCACGATCGTCACGAAGCTCGTCCCGAAGAGGGAGGCCAACAGGATCAACAGCAGCAGCGGCGGGAAGGTCAGCATGAGGTCCGTGAAGCGCATGATCACGCCGTCCAGCCAGCGGCCGAAGAAGCCCGCCGCCGCCCCCAGCAGCGTCCCGATCAGCACGGCGACCAAAGCCGACGCGATCCCGATGCTGAGCGAGATCCGCCCGCCGTAGATCACCCGCGAGAGCATATCGCGGCCCAGGTCGTCCGTGCCCATGGGGTGCGTCCAGCTGGGGGGCTGGTAGCGGGCCCGGAGGTCGATGGCGTTCGGGTCGTAGGGCGCGACCCAGGGGGCGAGCAGGGCGCTCAGCCCCAGCACCGCCAGCACCCCCAGCCCGGCCAAGGCCAGCTTGTGGCGGAGGAAGCGCCGCCAGGCCAGCCGCCAGGGGCTCTCGACCGCGGCCGCGGCCGAGGGCGGCGGCTCCGACTCGAACGGCACGCTCAGCCCAGCTTCCGCCATCGCCCCCTCCCCTGTGGCTCACTCAGCCGCTCGCTCAACTGTAACGGATCCTCGGGTCCAAGTACCCGTAGAGCACGTCCGCCAGGAGGTTGCACAGCCAGACGAGCAGCGCCCCGATCGTCAGCACGCCCATGAGCACGGGGTAGTCGAACCGCAGCGCCGAGTCCCAGAAGAGGCGCCCGATCCCCGGCCAGGCGAAGACCGTCTCCACCACCACCGCGCCCGTGAACAGCTGCGGCATGTGGAGGGCCACCACCGTCACGAAGGGGATGAGCGCGTTCCGCAGCGCGTGCCGGGTGATGACGGCGCGCTCGGCCAGCCCCTTGGCCCAGGCCGTCCGCACGTAGTCCTGATGGATGACGTCTAGAAGGCTGGCCCGCAGGTACCGGGCGTAAAACCCCGTGGACACCACGGTGAGGGTGAGCACCGGGAGCGCCAGGTAGCGCAGGCGGTCCAGCAGGGCCTCCCAGCCCGTAAGCGTCGCCCCCACGGTGAACATCCCCCCGGCGGGGAACCAGCGGAGTTGGACGCTGAAGAGCAGCATCAGCAGCAGCCCCAGCCAGAAGACGGGCATCGAGTAGCCCATGAAGGCCAGCCCCGTCATCGCGTGGTCGAACAGCGAGTACTGGCGCACCGCGGAGTAAACCCCGATCGGGACGGCCACGGCCAGGGTGACGAGCAGGGCCACCCCCATGAGCAGCACGGTGTTCTTGACGCGCTCGCTGATCATCTCGAGCACGGGGCGCCGGGTCACGTAGGAGTAGCCCCAGTCCCCCTGGATCAGCCGCCCCAGCCAGGTCGCGTAGCGGACGAGCACCGGCTGATCGAGCCCCAGCTGCTTCTCCAGCCGGGCGAGGTCCTCCGGGCGCACCCGCGGGTTGCTGCGGTACGCCGCCAGCGGCCCCCCGGGGATGCTGATCAACACCAGGTACACGATGAGCGTCACCCCGAGGAGCAGCGGGATGCCCTCCAAGAGCCGCCGGATCACGTAGCTCAACACCGTCGTCGCCCTCGTTTAGATTGTATCGAAGATCGAAGCCGCCGCGAGCGTAACGCGAGCGCGAGGCGGGCGCGGCGGCCGCGGCTCACCCTGGAAAGAGGCCGTCGGGAGGGGGCCCCTGACAGGCCCCCTCCCGTCCGACCCGTTTCCCTCACCACCCAAGGAGGTGGGCCGCTTCAAACGTCCCAATTCTCCGCGTCCCAGCTGAAGTCGTCCCAGGGGTTCCCGCCCTCGGTGACGCCCTTGACGTGGTCGTGGAAGGCGTCGATGAGCGAGCGGTTGTAGAGCGGGATATAAGCCCCGGTGTCGAGGATGAGCTTCTGGGCGATCTGGTAGTGGGGCCTGCGGGCCTCGAGCCCGATGGCCGAGTTCCCCAGCTCGATGTGCTTGTCGATGTTCGGGTCGTTGATGCGGAAGAAGTTCCAGCCGTTGGGCGGGATCGACCGGCTGTGGAAGAGGATGGTGAGGAAGTCGGCCGGGTCGAAGTCCGGGCCCCAGGTGTCCTCGGCGATGTCGTAGTCGCCCGTCTGGAGGGGCCCCGACTTGCTGAAGAGGACCTGCGAGGGGACGTTGACGATCTGGAGGTTGATCCCCACCTCCAGGAGGTAGCGCTGGATGATCTGCTCGGTCTGGAGGCGGATCTGGTCGCCGGTGGTCGTCATGATGCGCAGGTCCAGGCGCACCCCGTCCTTGACCCGCACCCCGCCGGGGCCGGGGGTCCAGCCCGCCTCCTCCAGGAGCTGCTTGGCCTTCTCGGGGTTGTACTCGCTGGGCTTGAGCTCGGGGTTGTGCGCCCAGTGGAAGGGGCTGATGGGCGAGACGGCCACGGTGGTGAGCCCCCCGAAGAGCGCGTCGACGATCGCCTGCTTGTCGATGGCCAGCTCGATCGCCCGCCGCACCCGGGGGTCCCCCAGGATGGGGTGGGGCTTGTTGGGATCGGTGTAGCCGGGGTTGTTCGGGTCCTCGCTCTTGGGGTCGCTCAAGTTGAGCCCCAGGTACTCGAGGTTGGCCGAGGGGGTGATCAGGAGGCGGATGTCGGGCACCCCCTGGAGCTCGGCGATCTGGGTCTCAAGGAGGTTCCACATCGCGTCCACCTGGCCCGTCTTGAGCTGCTGGATCGCCGTCTCGCGGGCGGGGACGATCGTGTAGATGAGCTTGTCGAGCCGGGGCTTGTCGGGGGCGCCGCGGTACATGGGGTTCTTCTCCAGCTCGATGAACGACCCGGACTCCCAGCGGACGAACTTGAACGGCCCGGTGCCCACCTCCGGCATGCGGTTGAACGCCGCCTGGCTGAGGTCCGTGTTCCCGTTGAAGACGTGGCGGGGAAGCACCGCGTGCCGGATGCTGAAGAGCGTCAGGTACGGCGCGTAGGGCTGGCGGAAGCGCATCACGACGGTGAAGTCGTCCGGGGTGCTGATGTCCTCGATGAGGTCGTAGCCGGCGCGGCTGGCCACCGGGTTGCGGTCGTCCATGACGACCTCCCAGGTGAAGACCACGTCCTTCGCCGTGAAGGGCGTCCCGTCGGACCAGACGACGTCCCGCTTGAGCTTGACGGTGACGGTGCGCCCGTCCTCGGAGACGCCGCCGTTCGCGACCGTGGGCACCTCGGCCGCCAGGACGGGGACGACGGTCCCGTCGGGCGCGACCCGGAAGAGCCCTTCGAGCATCCGGCTGCGGACGATGCGGCTGACCGTCTGGATGTGGAAGAAGGGGTTGAGGCCCTCGGGCTCCTGCCAGAGGGCGGCCCGCACCACCTTCTGCATCTGGCCGTAGCCCGTGAGCCGACCGAGGGGCCCCAGGAGGGCCGCCGCCCCGGCGGCCGCGCCGACCCGCTTGAGGAACTGACGCCGGTTGAGACCTCGCCGTGAAGTCATGGGTTTCATCGTGGTGTGAAGCTGACCCCCTTTCTCCTTCCGTCTCTTTATCCTGCGTGTACGCTGAGCCCTCCCCCGGGACGGCTCATCCCGGGAGCCTTCGTCTCGACTCCGACGATCCGACGGACGATAGAGAAGGTGCGAAGGGCGGTCAGCTCGGCTGCGGGGGGTGCTCCAACGGGGAAGAGGGTCCCGGATGCTCGGTAGGCAAGTGCCCCAGGAAGGGGGTTAGCGAGGCCAGGAGGTAGGGAGCTAGGTCGGAGTCAATCATGGCGGGGCAGCTGGAGCCCTCGTGGCAGCAGGGGTCCACCAGGCCGCCCACCACCAAGATCCACGCTGCCAGGATGAACGCCAGGACGCGCAAGCGCCTCGTTCCCCCCTCCGGCTTCCGGCTGCGGTTTTTTCCGATTATAGCCTTTGAGTCGCGCGTGGTCAAGAGGAGAGCCCTCACGGCGGCCTCGGCGACGCGAGCCTAAAACCTCTCGATAAACTCCAGGATGCGGTCCTCGTCCGGCTCGTCGAGCGTTAGGATGCGCCTGTAGGCCGTCAGCGCGATCTTGGCGTCCATCTCGGGGTAGGGGGCCATGTAGACGTACTCGTACCGTTGGGCGATCGCCTGGAGCCGATCGACGAGGTCCGGCTCGCACTCGAACTTCACGCAGTTGTACTGGAGGAGGATGCCCGGCCGCTGGCCGCCCGCGCTTAAGGGCACGTGCTCCAGGATGTGCTTTTGCACCGCTAAGGGGATGGGCCTGTCCGAGATCCGGGCCCTGGGGTAGCTCTCGACGTGCCCCGCGATCGTGGTGGGGGGCAGGACCCGCCCTCGCGAGGGGAGGAGGGAGGAGACGGCCACCCCCACGGCGACCGCGGCGATGATCGTCGCGCTGGCGATTCCCACCAGGACGTGCCAGCGCTTCCTGAGGGCCCACCCCGTCTTCGATCGCCGCCCCGGGGCCGACGTGGCCCGGGTCGACGGCTTCTTTCGACTCCGACGTCGCTTGCTCATGGACGCACCTCCTGATGTCGTCTATGGCCATGGGTTGAGTATACGCGACGGGTCAACGCCGCGTGCGCGCGGACCAAAAGACCAAAACGGGAGGACGTGGGAGAAGGGGGAGACGGGCTTTAGCG
>WFPR01000014.1 GCA_015487455.1 Candidatus Bipolaricaulota bacterium | reverse complement strand
GGTGGCGGTCGGGGCGGCCCTGGCTGCGTGGGACCTGCAGCGCTTCCTCGGGCGCCTGCGGCGGGCCGGGCGCGTGGACGCCGAGGAGGCGCTCGTCGAGGCCCACCTCAAGCGTCTGGCGCTCGTCCTGAGCGTCGGGCTGGGGCTCGGGGGGCTCGCGCTCTCGTGGCCCGTCCGAATCGGCTTCTGGTGGACGCTGCTTTTGAGCCTCGTGGCCGTTGTGGGGCTGCATCGGGCGCTCCGGCTCGCCCATCGCATGAGCCCCCCTTGCGATCTGGAGCGTCGGGAACTATAAAGGGGCGCATCCCAAGGGAGGTGGGCCACATGAGCGTTGCGCTGTCATTCGACCTGCTGAAGCGGCTGTCGGAGGCGGCGGGCGTCCCCGGCCGCGAGGAGGCCGTCCGCGCGATCGTCGTGGAGGAGCTGAAGCCCCTCGTCGACGAGCTGCGCGTCGACAAGCTGGGCAACGTGATCGCCCTCAAGAAAGGCCGGGGCGGCCCGCAAGCCCCGAAGGTCATGCTGGCCGCGCACATGGACGAGATCGGCTTCCTGGTCAAGCACGTCGACGAGAAGACGGGCTTCCTGCGGTTGGAGCCCGTCGGCGGCTTCGACGCGCGGGTGCTCCTGGCCCAGCGCGTCGTCGTCCACACGGACTCCGGGGAGCTGATCGGAGCGATCGGCTCCAAGCCCGTGCACGTTCTGACGGACGAGGAGCGCAAGAAGCCCGTCGAGATCAAAGATCTGTTCGTCGATCTGGGGCTGCCCCCTGAAGACGTCAAGGCCAAAGTTCAAATTGGGGACTTCGTCACGCTGCGCCAGGACTTCGTGCGGATGGGCGAGCTGGTCAGCGGGAAGGCCCTCGACGACCGCGTCGGAGTCTTCGTGATGCTCGAGGCCGTAAGAAGACTCCGGGGCGTCGAGCATCAGGTCGACGTCTACGCGGTGGCCACCACCCAGGAAGAGGTGGGCTTGAGGGGGGCGCGGGTCTCGGGCTACGGGGTCTCGCCCGACATCGGCGTGGCGCTGGACGTGACGATCGCGGGCGACGTCCCCGGCGCCCAGGAGCCCGAGCGCGTCACCCAGCTGGGCCAGGGCGTGGCCCTCAAGATCAAGGACTCGCTCTCGATCTCGCACCCCAAGCTGGTGCGCTTCCTGCGGAAGCTTGCTGAAGAGCGAGGCATCCCGTATCAGCTGGAGATCCTGCCGCGCGGCGGGACCGACGCCGGGGCGCTCCAGCTGACGAAGGAGGGCGTCGCGGCCGTCACCCTCTCGATCCCCACGCGCTACGTCCACACCGTGGTCGAGAGCGCCCACGTCCGCGACGTCCAAGCGGCCGTCGAGTTGCTCACGGCGTTCCTGGAGCGGGCCCACGAGGCCGACCTGACGCTGTAATTTTGTCATTAGCGCGTGGGGCTTGACGCGGCCCCGCCCCGGGCGTATAATCGCGCCCACTTGCCGGACCCCGTTCTCTTATCCAGAGCGGTGGAGGGACCCGGCCCGACGAAGCCGCGGCAACCGGCCCCGCACGGGGCGCCCGGTGCCAACGCCGGCCCTCCCGAGGCGAGACGGGAGGGGCGATAAGAGAAGGGGGCAGCGCTCGACGGGACGAGCGCCTCGCGTCTCCGAGCGTCTCCCCTTCCCTCCAGCCAAGCTCCCTCCAGCGCCGCCGGGGGAACGGCGTCCCGCGCAGGAGCACGCGCAGGAGCAGAAGAAGGGAAGGGAGGGGTTGACGTTGTCGTCCCAGCAGCCCAAGGCGTATCGCTTCGAGACGCTGCAGGTCCACGCGGGCTATCAGCCCGACCCCGTCACGGGCGCGCGCCAGGTCCCCATCTACGCCACGACCAGCTATCAGTTTCGGAGCACGGAGCACGCGGCCAGGCTCTTCGCGCTCGAGGAGCCGGGGTTCATCTACTCGCGGATCATGAACCCCACCGTTGGGGCGTTCGAGGCGCGGCTGGCGGCGCTCGAGGGCGGCGTCGGGGCGCTCGGGCTCGCCTCCGGCCACGCCGCCCAGATCGTCGCGCTGACGACCGTCGCCCAGGCGGGCGACAACGTCGTCTCCACGCCGAACCTCTACGGGGGCACCGTGAATCAGTTCCGGGTCACGCTCCCCCGGCTGGGCCTCGAGGTTCGCTTCACGTCCCGCGACGAGCGGCCCGAGGAGTTCTTGCGGCTGACGGACGAGCGGACCCGCGCCTGGTGGCTCGAGACGATCGGGAACCCCGCGCTCAACGTCCCCGACTTCGACGCGATCGCCCAGGCCGCCGAGGAGGCGGGCGTCGCCCTCTTCGTCGACAACACCTTCGGGATGGGCGGCTATCTGTTCAGGCCGCTGGAGCACGGGGCCGCCGTGGTGGTGCACTCGGCCACCAAGTGGATCGGGGGCCACGGGGCCGTGATCGCGGGCGCGATCGTCGACGGCGGCCGCTTCGACTGGACCAACGGGCGCTACCCCTTGCTCGCCGAGCCCTCGCCCGCCTACCACGGGCTCAACTTCGTCGAGGCGTTCCGGGAGCGGTCGTTCATCGTCAAGGCGCGGGCCGACAACCTGCGGGACTACGGCCCCTGCCTGGGGCCGTTCGAGGCGTTCCTGCTGCTGTTGGGGCTGGAGACGCTCTCGCTCCGGGCCGAGCGCCACGTGCGGAACGCGCTCGAGCTGGCCCGCTGGCTCCGCGAGCACCCTGCCGTTGAGTGGGTCAACTACCCGGGGCTCGAGGAGCACCCCCACCACGAGAGGGCTCAGCGCTACTTCCGCGTCGGGCCGGGGGCCGTCCTGACGTTCGGGGTGAGGGGCGGCTACGAGGCCGCGAGGGCGTTCATCGACGGCGTCGAGCTGGCCTCCCACCTGGCGAACGTCGGCGACGCCCGGACGCTCGTCATCCACCCCGCGTCCACGACCCACTCCCAGCTCTCGGAGGCCGCGCAGCGGGCCGCGGGCGTGACCCCCGAGCTCGTCCGGGTCTCCGTGGGGCTGGAGCACGTCGACGACATCAAGGCCGACTTCGACCAGGCGCTCCGCCGCGCCGCCCGCCTCTGACTCCGAGTCTGACTTCGACCGCGAGGAGGGCAAGCAGGGGAGGCCCGACGCGATGACCCAGAAGCGGCCCGCGCCCAAAGCGAAGGGGACGCTCGACGCCGACGACTGGGGCGAGTACGCCACGGCCGTCGCCGGCCCCGGGGCGGCCGCGGGCGCGACGCTGCGCCCGCGGCCCCGCGATGTCGAGCTGGGGCCGTTCGTCACGGAGCGGGGCGCGACGCTCCCCGAACTCAACGTGCGCGTCGAGGCGTACGGCCCCGAGGGCGCGAGGCGCTCGAACGCCGTGGTGGTCGTGCACGCGCTCACCGGGAGCGCCCACCTCGCGGGCGTCTACGACGACGAGACGTTTCAACAGCTTTCCCCGTTGGAGCGGGCGTTCGGCCCCAGGGGCTGGTGGGACGCGGTGGTGGGGCCGGGCAAGCCGCTCGACACGGAGCGCTTCTTCGTCGTGTGCGCGAACCTGCCGGGGTCGTGCTACGGGAGCACCGGGCCGCTCAGCCCGAACCCCGAGACGGGCCGCCCCTACGGCTTCGGGTTCCCGCGGTTCTCGGTCCGCGACTGGGTGCGGGTGCACCTCCAGCTGCTGGACGCGCTCGGGATCGATCAAGCGCGGGTGATCGGGGGCTCGCTGGGCGGGATGGTGGCGCTGGAGTTCGCGCTCATGGCCCCCGATCGCGTGGCGGGCGCGCTGGTGATCGCGGCCCCGGCCCGCCATGGCCCCTGGGCGCGGGCCTTCAACCGCCTGGCCCGCGAGGCGATCGCTCTAGACCCCAAAAGGGGCTTAGCGCTGGCCCGCGGGCTGGCGATGCTCAGCTACCGCTCGCCCCAGAGCTTCGAGGAGCGCTGGGGCCACGAGCCCGCCCGCGGCGAGACCTACGTGCTCCACCACGGGCAGAAGTTCGTAAGGCGCTTCGACGCGGCCAGCTACGTGGTGCTCTCGGAGGCCATGGACGGCCACGACGTCGCCCGCGGTCGGGGGCCGCTCCCCCAGGTGTTGAGGGGGCTCAAGCCCCCGACGCTCTTCGTGGGCCTCGACTCCGACGTTCTATACCCGAGCTGGGAGGTCCGCGAGGTCGCCCGGCTCGCCGGGGCCGACTACGTCGAGCTGACGAGCCCCCACGGCCACGACGCCTTCCTCATCGAGCACGAGCCGATGGGCCAGATCGTGCGCGACTTCCTCAGCGCAACACCAGCCTGATCCGGCGGGTGGTCGCGTCCCCCGGCTGGACCCACAGCTCGTACTCGCCGGGCTCCAGCTCCAGCGCGGCCGTGTCCAGCTCGAAGGTGTACCGCTCCAGCTCCGGGCTGTAGCGGGCGAGGACGGGCGCCCCGTCGGGGCTCAAGGGAACCTCCTCGCCCGAGGCCGCGAAGAGGCGGAGCCGGGGCTGAGCGTCCGTCGTCGTCGCGCCCCGGGCGTCCCCGAGCCAGAAGCTGAGGGGGACGGTCTCCCCGGCCCGGTAGGCGCCCTCGGCCAGCGCCGCCTCCAAAGCCGAGTCGAGGCGGAAGGCGTACACCACTTGGTACGTCACCTGAACGACGGTCTGGTGGCCCAAGTTGTCAATGGCGATGAGCACGAAGGGCTTCGCCCCGACGCTGGCGGTGTCGATGGGCTCGCCGTCGGGCGTCGTGGCGATGACCTGCCGGATGCCGGACCCCCTGGGTGTGAGCTCCGGTGCAAACGGCGGCTCCACCCCGCCCTCGAAGAACGAGACGTCGTCGGTCACGATCCAGTCAGCCCGCACCTCGCTGTTGAGCACGTACTGCGCTTGGTCTTGGGGCGTGATCAGCTCGACCTTGGGCGGGGTGTCGTCGACGATGAAGACGAAGTGGCTCTCGGCCACGTTCCCCAGCAGGTCGGGGCGCACGATCCAGAGGTGGTGGTCGCGATCCGGCGGTGGGAAGCGGAACGGCGTGGTGCAGCGCTGGGTCAGCGCCCCGTTCTGGTCTTGGTTCTGCTTGCAGGGCGGGTTGGTGGGGCCGATGTCGGCGGGCGGCCCGCCGACCCCGTCCAGGTCGATGCCCACCCCAGCGTCCGTCAGCACCGGGGTGATCAGCGTGTTCGACTCGATAAAGATCGTCCCGTCCACGGGGTCATCGTAGCGCGGGCCCGCCGTCACGAACGTCGCGACGGGCGGGGTGTCGTCGACGTTGAGCGTCCGCCCCTTGCTGCTCGTGTTGCTCAGGTTGTCCTGGCACGTCAGGGTGAAGGCGCGGCTCCCGTCCCCCGGCAGGAACGAGAAGTCCACGCCCGCGATGGAGGTGCCGGGGTGGAAGCCGTCCTGGGTGGTGCCCCCGCTGAGCGTGCAGCCGTACACCCCGCTGCCCGGCAGCCCCGGCGCGATGTCAGGGTCCGCAACCGAGGGGTACTCGAACGTCGACTTCGGGATGAACTGCGGGTACGCGGGCAGGAGCGGGTTGCTCGGGGTGAAGGGCAGCTTGTCTTGGGCCTTCACCCACGTGTTGTCGACGACGACCTCGGGGACGACGTCGCAGCGGTCAAAGGGGTAGCAGGTGGTGTTGGTGTGAACGGGGTCGCCGATGGTGGGCGACTCCGTGTCCAAGATCACGTTGGGGAAGTCGCTCGCGCTGCTCGCGTTGCCCAGGTTGTCCTGGGCCGTCACGGTGAAGGGGTAGCGGTCGTCGGTGGCGGTGAAGGCGCCCAGGGTGAAGGTGTTGCTCCCCGCGCTGCAGCCGGGGGTTACCCCCGCGCCGTAGTACAGCCCCGTGGCGCCGAGGGTGCAGCTGCTCACGCCGCTGCCCGGCATCGAGCCCGCCGGGGGATCGGTCACCGTGACGGTCAGGGGGGTGCTCGCCCCGACGTAGCAGTTGGGGATGGGATCGCCTTGGCAGCCCGTGGGCCACCGGGGGCTGCCGACGCCCTTGGTGAACTGGGGCGGCGTGTCGTCCACGATCACCGTCACGCTGTCGCTGGAGGTGTTCCCCAGGTTGTCCTGGCACTGGAGGCTGATCGACTTGGGGCCGTCGCCGGGCTGCATGCTGAACTGCGCGCCTGAAGTGTACGGCCCGGTGGGGACGGTCTGGCCCGTCAGGCTGCAGCCGGCCAGCCCGCTGCCCGCGTCCGAGACGTTGTAGTGGAAGAGGCTCCTGCTCACGGGGGGCGAGGCTTGGTCTTGGGCCTTGACGTAGGTGTTGGGCTGCACCAGGCTGCCCGGGGCGCAGGCGGGGCCGCTGGGGTAGAGCCAGCAGGTCGCGTTGTCGTGGTACGGGCCGTCGATGGTGGGCGGGGTCGTGTCGACGTCCACGTAGTACGTGACGGTGGTCGTGTTGCCGACGTTGTCCGTCGCCGTGACCTGGATCGCGTAGCTGTTGTCGGGGAATCCGCTGAAGTCGAAAGGCGTCCCGCAGCTCGCCGCCGGGCCACTCGGGCTGATCGAGATGGAGCAGCTGGCCAGTCCGCTGCTCACGCCCCCGCTCACGGGGTCGTCGGCCGTGACCGTGATCTGGGTCGTGTCCAGGATGAAGCACTGGCCCGGGCTCGAGCCGGGGCACGGCCCATAGCTGGCCCCCGAAAGGCCAACGCTCACGGTGGGCGGGGTCCCGTCGACCTTCAGCTGGAACGTGCCGCTGCTGGGATCGTAAAAGCCGTCGCCCGAGTAGCTGGCCGTCAGGGTGAAGGCGCCCTCGAGGCCCTCCGTGTAGGCGGTGGAGCAGCTCTCGTTGAGCGAGCCCCCCGGCAGCGTGCAGGGATTGGGGCTGAACGAGCCAGAGCCCGTGGTGCTGAAGCTCACGGTGCCGGTGAGGCCCGGTCCGGAGCTGGCCGTCACCGTGGCCGTGCACGTCTCGGGCACCCCGGCACGGATGTAGAAGGTCGCGCCGTCGAAGTAATCGTTGGCCCCGTCGTCGGGGCAGCTCAGCGTCGTGGTCGTGGGGAAACCGTTGACCTGAAGCGACCCCGAGCCGCTCCCGTCGGCGTGCTGCCGGCCGTCGGTGAGGTCCTCCGTGTAGGTGGCCGTCAGGGTGTGCGTCCCCTTCGTGTTGGGCGTGAAGATCACGTCGCATTGACTCGCGCTCGCGCTGATGGGGCTGAGCGTGCAGCTCCCCAGCGGGCCCTGCAGGTCACTGCTCAAGCCGATCGAGCCGTCGGGCGCGAGGGGGGTGCCCTGGAGCGTGATGTCCGTCACGG
>WFPR01000013.1 GCA_015487455.1 Candidatus Bipolaricaulota bacterium | reverse complement strand
GGGGTGGGGCTGGCGTTGCTGCCCTTCGCGCTCGTCGCGCTCGAGCGCTGGCAGCTCGTGCGGGCGCTCGGGCGGGGCGTGGCCCGCCTCCTTCACCTGTAGCGACGCTCGAAGCGTCGCTCGGCGTTGCGCCCTCCCCCGCGCGCGGGCTACAATGCGCCGCCATGGACTTCAAGCTGAGCGAGGAGCACGAGCTGTTCCGGCGCACGGCCCGCGAGTTCGCCCAGAAGGAGCTGGAGCCCCGGGCCAAGGAGTTCGAGGACAAGCACAAGATCCCCAAAGATGTGCTCCAAAAGCTGGGCGAGCTGGGGTATCTGGGGCTCGCCGTCCCCGAGGCGTACGGCGGCGTGGGCGCCGACGCCCTGAGCTACGCGATCGTGATGGAGGAGCTGTCGAAGGCCTGCGCCTCGACGTCCACCGTCGTCACGGTGCAGAACACGCTGGTCGAGTTCCCGATCGTCGAGTTCGGGACGGAGGCGCAGAAGCGCAAATATTTGCCGAAGCTGGCGACGGGGGAGTGGTTCGGGGCGTTCGCGCTGACGGAGCCCGAGTCGGGCTCGGACGCCGCCGGGATGAAGACGACCGCCCGCCGGGAGGGCGACGTCTACGTGCTGAACGGCTCGAAGCGCTTCATCACCAACGCGGCCTTCGCCCGGCTCTTCGTCGTGTTCGCGCTCACGGCCCCCGAGGCGGGGAACCGGGGCGTGAGCTGCTTCCTCGTCGAGCGCGACACGCCCGGCTTCACCGTGGGCAGGGAGGAGGACAAGATGGGCATCCGGGGGACGTCGACCTGCGAGCTGTTTTTTGAAGACTGCCGGGTGCCCGCCGAGAACCTGCTGGGCGAGGAGAACAAGGGCTTCAAGATCGCGATGCTCACGCTGGACGCCGGGCGCATCGGCATCGCGGCTCAAGCTTTGGGGATCGCCGAGGCGGCCTTCGACGAGGCCCTCAAGTACGCGCAGGAACGCACGGCGTTCGGCCAGCCCCTGGCCGCCTTTCAGGCGATCCAGTTCAAGCTGGCCGACATGAAGGCCCAGATCGAGGCGGCCCGCTGGCTCGTCTACCACGCCGCCTGGAAGAAGGACCAGGGCGAGGACTACATCCTGGAGTCGTCGCTGGCCAAGCTCTACGCCTCCGAGGTCGCCAGCCGGGTGGCCGACGAGGCGGTGCAGATCCACGGCGGCTACGGGTACATCCGCGACTACAAAGTGGAACGGCTCTACCGCGACGCGCGGATCACCCGCATCTACGAGGGGACGAGCGAGATCCAGAAGCTGATCATCGCCCGCCAGCTCCTGGGGCGCAAGTGACCCCGCTCTTTAGCTTTAGCTCTAGCTCTAGCTCTAGAGCCCTATAGAGCGCGTAGACGCGTCAGGACGAGCCGAGCAGCTCCCGCCGGTCGACCTTGACCCCCAGGACCTCCTCCACGGGGTAGAGCGGGTTGAGCTTCAGGATCTTCTGGAGGATGCGGCGGCGCTCGGCCTCGCTCGTCGCCTTCGCGAACTTCTCCCGGAGCTTCTTGATCTTCTGGTACCGCTGCTGCTCCTTGCGGATCAGGAACCGTCTCCTTTTGGGCTTCGGCATGGCGGGAATATCCATACCAAACGCGCCTTGCTCGTGCAACCCCCGTGTCGGAGGCCGCGTGCCCCGCTCAGTCAGAAGCCCAGGGCGCGGGTCGTCTTGCGGGCGCCTTCGACCATGTCCTCGAAGCTCATGGCCCCGAGCCAGAGGCCGCGGATCACGCCCCGCTCGTCGAGCCAGAAGGACGTCGGCAGGCCTGTCAGGCGATAGCGCACGAGGACCGTCCCCTCCCGATCGAGCAGGTTGAGGTACGTCACGCCGTAGCGCTCCAGGAACGCGCGCACGTCGTCGGGGGCCTCGCCGTAGTTGATCCCCAGCAGCACGATGCGATCGCCGTATTGCTCGTGGAACTTCTGGAGGTCGGGGATCTCCTTGCGGCAGGGCGGGCACCAGGTGGCCCAGAAATTCAACAACACGGGCTTCCCCCGGAAGTCGCTCAGGGCGACGCGCTCCCCCTCCAGCGTGGGGAGCACGAAGTCGGGCGCGAGGAAGCCGAGCGCCGGGGCTGCGACGTCGGGCGCGACCTCCGTCCCCTGGCTCAGGAACTGCCCGCGGCGGGCCAGCGCGATCGGCTTCCCTTGCGGGCGCGGCGTCGCCAAGCCCTCGGGCCCCGGCTGCACCAGGAAGAAGTACGAGTACGCGATCAGCCCCGTGAGCGCCAGCCCCAGCGGGGCCATCAGCCCGATGAGCGCCTTCCTGAGCATCGCGTTGCGCCCTCCTCGCCATCGTCCCGGCTTGGCTTTTATCTTGCGGCCTTCGACCGCGGCGGTCAAGCGGGCGATCGTGAGCGCCCGGGCAGCGGGGCTTGACGGCCAAGATCACCCGGGCTATAATCCGCGCCCGACCGCCTCTCCACCAAGAAAGGGGGAAAGCACCCGATGGTACGCCGTGAGTTGAGGGCGAGCAGAGCGCACAGCGCGAGGAACCCCCTTCTTTTCCCCATCTTCAGCCTCACCCCGGGAACCGGACCCACCCTGCCGGGCCTGCGAGGCCCGACCTGTACCCATATTCGGCGCGTCCCGCGCGCCGTCCCGTCGTATCCCCATACCGACATCGTCCAGATCGTTCAGACGGCCCCGCAAGCCTAAGCCCCGGAGCGTCCGTCTGAAGCTGAGCCCAAGTTAAGTCAAGTTAAGTCAAGTCAAGTTAAGCTCGAGCCCAGCGGGGCGCACGGGGTGCAGCCGTGAGCGCGTAGGCGCGCGGGCATCTCAGGGCGATCGATCCATGAATCTCCAGAGGAGACAAAAACTTCTATGATGTTTGATGGGATAAGCATCGGGAGGCCGACGGCTTCCACCAGCCATCTCGTCCCCTCCTGACGCAAAAGGGGGAGCGGATCACCCCGCACGTGCTGGCCGCCGCTCCCCCTTTTGCCCCCTCCTTCTCTTTATCCTTCTCATTTTGAGCGGGTGTTCAGCGAAAGTGCTCGTAGCCGCGGTCCTCCAGCTCGAGCCACTGTCCTCCAAGCTGGAGGCGCACGCCCTCCTCCGGCGGCCCGACCTCCCCGATGACCGCGAATTCCACGGCCCCTTGAGCTTGCCGGAGGCGCGTGGCCGGCAGGGTGAAGAGCAGCTCGAAGTCCTCCCCCCAAAAGAGCGCCATCTCGCGCCTTTCGACTTCGTCCCGGGCCAGCTCGTCCACCTCGGGCACGACGGGGATCGCGTCATAGCGCACCCGAAAGCCCACTTGGCCCGCTTCGGCTAAGAGATGGAGCGAGCGGGCCAGCCCGTCGCTGATGTCGATCATGCTGGTCGCGTAGGGAGCCAACGTTTGTCCCTCCCGCACCCGGGGCGGGAACGCGAAGAGCTTGTTGGCCCTCTCGAAGTCTTCGCGCTCAAAGAGCTTGAGGGCGGCGGCGGTGCGCCCCAGCGCGCCCGTGACGCACACGAGGTCGCCCACCCGCGCCCCCTTTCGCCGCACGGGCCTTTCGGCCTCGCCCACGGCGGCGCTCACCAGCGTCAGCTCGCTATGGGCGGAGAGGTCGCCGCCCACGTAGGACGCGCCCACGGAGCGGCAGCAGTCGAGGGCCCCCTCGACGATGCCCTCCAACAGTTCTCGCTCAAAGCGGGGCGCCCCCAGGGCGAGCACCACGCCCAGGGGCCGGGCGCCCATCGCGGCCAGGTCGCTCAAAGAGACGGCCACAGCCCGCCAGCCGATCGCCCAGGGGGTCGCCCCCTCGGGGAGGTCGCCCGCTTGGTAGAGCATGTCCGTGGTGAGCACTAAGCTCGTCCCCCCGAAGGGCAACACCGCCGCGTCGTCGCCGATCGCGGGCAGCTTCCCGCGCAGCAGCTGGATGACCTCGCGCTCCCTCATTGACCTCCTCGCCGAACGCGAAATGCGGGTGTATGATAGAGCATCTCGGGCCTTAAGTTCGAGGTCCGGGCTTGCTTGATCTCGATCTCAACCATGAGGAGCCACTTCACGCATCTGGAGTGCAGCGCCTGCGGGCGGGCGTTCGATCCCCACGGGGTGCGGACGACCTGCCCCGACTGCGAGCAGCCCCTGCTCGCCCGCTACGACCTCGACGCGCTCAAGCGCTCCTTCGACCCGGAGCGGTGGCGGGAGCGCCCCGCGACGATGTGGCGGTATCGCGAGCTCCTGCCCGTCTTCGACGAGACGAACATCGTCACGCTGGGCGAGACCCAGACTCCCCTTTTGCCCCTGCCCCGCTTGGGGGAGGCCCTCGGGCTGAGGGACCTGTGGCTCAAGGACGAGACCCGCCTCCCCACGGGGACGTTCAAGGCCAGGGGCCTGGCGATGGCCGTCTCCAAGTGCGTGGAACTCGGGATCAAGAGGGTAGCGATCCCCTCGGCGGGGAACGCCGCCGAGGCGTTAAGCGCCTACGCCGCCCGCGCCGGGCTGGAGTGCTTCGTGTTCATGCCCCAAGATGCGCCCCTGGCCAACCAGCGGGTCTGTCAGGCCGCCGGGGCGCGGGTCTTTCTGGTGAAGGGCCTGATCGGCGACGCGGGGCGGATCGTGCAGCAAGGCGTCAAAACCGAGGGCTGGTTCGACGTCTCGACGTTCAAGGAGCCCTATCGCCTGGAGGGCAAGAAGACGATGGGGTTCGAGCTGGCCGAGCAGCTTCAATGGGAGCTTCCCGACGCCGTTGTGTACCCCACGGGCGGGGGGACGGGGCTCGTGGGCTTCTGGAAGGCGTTTGAGGAGCTGGGCAAGCTGGGCTTAGTGGGCGAGAAGCGTCCCAAGATGATCGCGGTGCAGGCCGAGGGCTGTGCGCCCCTTGTGAAAGCCTTTCGCGAGGGGCGGGCTGAGGCCGAGCCCTGGGAGAACGCGCGGACGATCGCCGGGGGCCTGCGGGTGCCGAAGCCCTTCGCGGATCGTCTGATTTTGAGGGTGCTCC
>WFPR01000012.1 GCA_015487455.1 Candidatus Bipolaricaulota bacterium | reverse complement strand
GTCCATCGCCGTCAGCCCTCCCCCTCCGCCTCCGCCTCGCCGATCAGCCGTTCATACGCCTCGGCGCTCAGGAGCGCCTCCAGCTCCGAGGGGTCGCTCAGCTCGAGGCGGGCCATCCAGCCCTTCCCGTAGGGGTCCTCGTTGACGTGCTCGGGGTGCTGCTCCAGCTCCCGATTGACTTCGAGAACCTTCCCGCTCACGGGCGCGTAGACGTCCGAGGCCGCCTTGACGGACTCCACGGTGATGAACGCCTCGCCCCGCTTGACCTCGCGGCCCACCTCCGGCAGCTCGACGTACACGATGTCGCCCAGCTCCTTCTGGGCGAAGTCCGTGATGCCCACGCGCACGGTGCCGTCCTCGACCTTGGCCCACTCGTGCTCCTTGGTGTACTTTAGCTCCTTGGGAAAGATCATGGCGCTCCCTCCGCGCGAAGCCGCGAACTGTGCGCCGGGATTATAGATCCCGCGAATCGAGGGATGCAAATGGCGCGCCCGCGCTTCAGCGTCTACGCCGCGCTGCTTGGGGCCGTCGGGGTCATCAGCTTCGCGTCCATCCTCATCAAGCTGGCGGACGCGCCCGCCCTGGTCATCGCCGCCTATCGTTTGGGGATCGCCTCCGCCATCCTGCTGCCGCTCGCGGCCGCGGCGCGCCGGGATGAACTCCAGGCGCTTTCGCTCCGGGAGCTGGGGCTCTCACTGCTCAGCGGGGCGTTGTTGAGCGCGCACTTCGTCGCCTGGATCGCCTCGCTGCAGCACACGTCCGTGGCCAGCTCCGTGGTGCTGGTGGCCACCAACCCGATCTTCGTGGGCCTGGGGACGGCGCTCTTCCTCAAGGAGCGGTTGCCCCCCTCGCTCGTCGCGGGGATCGCCGTCTCGACGCTGGGCGGGCTCGTCATCGGGTGGGACGACCTCCGGCTGGGGGGCCAAGCCCTTTACGGGGATCTGCTGGCGCTTGCGGGCGCGATCGCGCACTCGGGCTACCTGCTGATCGGCCGCCGGGTCCGGCGGCGGACGAGCGCCCTCACGTACGTCACGCTCGTCTACGGGACGGCCGCGCTGCTCACCCTGGTCGCGGCCCTGCTGGCCCGCGCGCCCCTCACGGGCTACACGCCCCGGACGTACGGGCTGATGCTGCTGCTGGCGCTGGGGCCGCAGCTCTTGGGCCACACGGCCTACAACTGGGCGCTGCGGTACGTCACGCCCGCGGTGGTGGCCGTCGTCATCCTGGCGGAGCCCGTCGGCGCCACGGCCCTGGCGTACGCGATCTTGGGCGAGGCCGTCACGCCGACGAAGGCGTTGGGCGGGCTGCTGGTGCTGGCGGGCATCTATCTGGCCGTGCGCGCGAATGGCGCGCTTTTACGCTAGATCACGCTGAAGATCTTGACAAAACGGCGTTATTGTGCTAAAGTTTAAGCTTAGCAAACGTCACCAAAGGCGCGACGGGACAAAACCCAAAGGAGGTGCCCACGCAGACCGCGTCGCGGAAGGAGGACCCACGACCCATCACAAGTCACAAGCGAGCCCAACCCAACAAACTCCAGACAAAAGGAGGGATTCTATGGCGTTCGAGAGGAGGAAGCTCTCCCGCCGGACGTTCCTGAAGGGGCTGGGGGTGGCGGCCGGAGCGGTCACCCTGGGGCAGTTCGGCTCGTTCGGGCAGAAGCCGTTCATCTCCATCGGGGCGGTCATCCCGCTGACGGGGCAGCTGCAGAGCTTCGGCCCGCGGTTCCAGGTGGCGGCCGAGCTGGCCATCGAGGAGATCAACGCCGCGGGCGGCATCCCCGGCGTCGGGCTGGTGCGCCTCGAGGTCCGCGACTCCGGGACGAACCCCGAGCAAGGCGTCCAGGCGGCCTCCGAGCTGGTCAACGTCGTCGGGGTGCAGGCGCTCTTCGGCGCGGCCGCCAGCGGCGTGACCATCCCGATCACCTCCGTGACCATCCCCGCCCAGGTCGTGCAGATCTCGCCCTCGGCGACCTCCCCGGCCATCTCGAACCTGGACGACAACGACTTCGTCTTCCGCACCGCGCCGCCGGACAGCCTGCAGGGGATCGTGCTGGCCGACCTCGCCTACAACATCAAGGGCTACCGGAAGGTGTCCGTCATCGCCCGCAACGACGCCTACGGCGCGGGCCTGGCCGACGCCTTCAAGCAGAACTTTGAGAAGCTCGGCGGCACCGTCCCGACGATCCAGCTCTACGACCCGGCCACCACGGACTTCAGCGCCGAGATCGCCGCGGCCGAGGCCGACGGCCCCGACGCCGTGAGCCTCATCACCTTCGACGAGGGCGAGGCCCTCATCACCCAGATGGTCCAGCAGGGCTACACGAACTTCGACCTCTTCGTCGACGGGAACAAGAACCAAGACCTCATCGACCGCCTGGTGGAGGCCCTGGGCGCCGAGGCGCTGGAGGGCATCGTCGGGACGGCCCCGGCCACGGCCGAGACCGAGGGCGGCCAGATCTTCGCCGAGCGCTACCGGGCGCGGCTGGGCGAGGACCCGTTCGTGTTCACGCCGCACAGCTACGACGCGCTGGCCGTGCTGTGCCTGGCGATCGCCCGCGCGGGCAAGTACGAGGGGCCGGCCATCCGGGACGCGATGCGCCCCGTGGCCAACCAGCCCGGGACGCAGTTCACCGTCGGCCAGCTGGGCGACGCGCTGGCCGCGGCCGCCAACGGCGAGGACATCGACTACGTCGGCGCCAGCGGCGCCCTCGAGTTCAACGCCGCGGGCGACCCCTTCGGCCCGATCGGCATCTGGACGATCAAGAACGGCAAGATCGTCGACACCGAGGTCGTCGACTGCCGCTTCGACGAGGAGGGCAACCCCGTCTGCAACCCGGCCACGGGCCAAGGGCTCTAAGCCTAAGGCGCAGCCGCTGCGCAAGCTGCACAACAGACCAGAGAACAGACCAGAGGCCCCGGAAGCTCCCGGGGCCTCTTTTTTCTTGTACACCTTTGGCGTTTGTTTTTTTCGCGTTTTGGGGGTCAGTCGGCCTCGGCGGGCTTCGGCCCGGGCCCGGGCTGGACTCGGCCCCGGGCTTGAGGGGCGGGCTCGATGAGGGTGGAGGTGACCCGCTCCTCGCCCAGCAGCCCGCGCGGGCGGAAGAGCAGGATCAGCTCGAGCACGACGACGATGGCCATCACCCGCAACGGCCCCAGCAGCTGGGAGGCCACGTCGATCCGGCCCAGGGGCGTCTCCAGGCGCTCCGGCAGGAGGTAGTTGAGGAAATCGGCCACGCTCCAGACGCCCCACATCAGGAACGCCCCTAAGATCGCCCCGCGGTTGTTCCCCGTCCCGCCGACGATCAGCATCACCCAGACCAAGAACGTCCGGGAGATGGCGTCGAAGATCTGCGGGTCGACGAAGCGGATCGCGTGGACCCAGAGGCTGCCCGCCGCGCCCATGATGACCGCCCCGACGACGAACGCCTGCATCTTGAAGCGGAAGGTGTTCTTGCCCAGGGCGAGGGCGGCGTCCTCGTCCTCGCGGATGGCCCGCAGGGCGCGGCCCCACGGCGAGCGGGCGATCCGCTCCAGCGCCACGAACGCCAGCGCGATCACCCCGAGCACCAGCAGCAGGTAGAACCAGGGGTAGGCGTTCGGGTCGAGGAAGGGCGCGAACGGCATCTTGAGCTCGAGCCCCCACAGCGAGAGGGTGCAGGGCGTCTGGACGGGGGCCGTCAGGTCGCGGACCAAGCACTCGTGGAGCGGCTGAGGCAAATTAGGGATGCCGCGGTTGCCCTCCGTGAGGGTGCGCTCGTTGGTGGCGATCAAGCGCAGGATCTCCGCGATCCCGATGGTCGCGATGGCCAGGTAGTCCGCCCGCAGGCGCAGGGTGGCGAAGCCCACGACCAGGGCCACGAGCCCCGAGGCGACCATCGCGCCGAGGAGCCCGACCAGGAAGGGCTGGTTGTAGTACGTGGCGAAGAAGCCCTCGAGCCCCGCGCCGACGGCCATCTTCGCCGGGTCCTGCACCAGGATCGCGGAGACGTAAGCCCCGACCCCGAAGAAGCCCGCCACCCCGATGTTGAACAGCCCCGTGTAGCCCCACTGGATGTTGAGCCCCAGCGTGAGCACGGCGTAGGTCCCGGCCGTGATCAGGAAGCGCGACAGGAACGTCACCATGTTGTCGGGGGGGACGCCGACGAGGGCCGCGATGCCCAGCAACCCCGCCCAGACGGCCAGGGTGCCCCCCAGGGCGAGCCAGCGGCCGAGGCGCGTCCGGCGGGTGAGCAGCACGGCCAGCCCCGCGATCGAGGTGAGCAGCATCAGGAGGTTCAAGATTTGCGCCATCGCCGCGCCCTTCTTCCCCCCTTCCTCCCTTCCTTCATCCCCTTCATCCCCGCCGTCCGGCCTCGCCCAGCAGCCCCTGCGGGCGGATCAGCAACATGGCGATCATCAGCAGGAAGGCGATCGCGGGCTTGTACTGGGAGTTGACGCTCGTGACGGGCGCCACGAGCACGTTCTGCGCGATCCCGATGACGAGGGCGCCGAGCATCGCGCCGTAGGGGCTGCCGATGCCCCCCAAAATCACAGCCGCAAACAGCGACAGCAGCACCAGCGCGCCCGTGTTGGGCGTGATGATCCCCCAGTTGAGCCCGATGAAGACCCCCGCGATCGCGGCCAGCCCCGCCCCGATCGCCCAGACCCACTTGATCATCCGCTCGGTGTTGATCCCCGAGACCCGGGCCAGGTCCATGTTGTCGGCCATCGCCCGCATCGCCTTGCCCGTCTTGGTGTACTTCAGAAAGAGGTGCAGCAGGGTCACGAGCGCGAGCGACACGATCAGCGTCACCCACTGGATCGTGGTCATCTTGAGCGTGACGACGTGGGTGAGGTCGCGCGTGCCCGCGACCTGGATCAGCTCCCCGATCGACCCCACGAAGACGTCGAAGCGCCCGTCGCGGTCGATGTCGCCGAAGGCGTAGACGGTGGGCGGGGTGATGCGCATCGCGTAGGCGCGGTTGCCCACGCCCCAGATCGCCTGCACCAGCGCGCGGATGAAGAGCGCCATCCCGAACGACGCGATCACCAGCGTCACGGCCGCCGAACGCCGCAGACGGCGGTAGAGCACGCGGTCGATCCCGATGGCCAAGAGGATGGCCCCGACCGCGCCCGCCAGCATCGCGATCACGATGGCGATCCAGCGGATGGTGTCCTTGGCCTGGGGCTGGGCCAGCCCCAGGAGCCCCGCCTTCAGCCCCTCGGGCAGCCAGGGCAGCCACTGGGGCAGCCGCTCGAAGAGCCCCGGCAGCGCGCCGACGAGCCACCAGTCGACGGAGAGCGCGATGTACGCCCCGAAGATCAGGATGTCCCCATGCGAGAAGTTGGCGAAGTTCAAGATGCGATAGGTGAGCGTGAGGCCGATGGCCCCGAGCATCAGGATGCTGCCGAAGCGGATCCCGTTGAGCACGAACTGCGGGCCGTTGGGGACGAAGACCAGGGCCCAGACGAGCCCCAGGACGATGACGGCCCAGATGGCGAGCTTGACGGGATCGCGGCGCTTGAGCTTCATCGCGCTCGGCTCGGCCCCCTTTTGCGTCAGCCCCCGAGGTAGAGCTTGGCCACCTGAGGGTCGTTGAGCAGCTCCTCGCCGGTGCCCTCGAAGCGGTTGCGTCCGGTGGCCAGCACGTAGCCGCGGTCGGCCATCTTGAGGGCTTGCTTGGCGTTCTGCTCGACCATCAGGATCGAGACGCCCGTCGCGTTGATGTCCTTGATCTTCTCGAAGATCAGCTCGACGAGCTTGGGGGCCAAGCCCGCGGAGGGCTCGTCGAGCAGCAGCACGTGGGGGTCGAGCATCAGCGCCCGGCCCATGGCGAGCATCTGCCGCTGGCCGCCGCTCAGCATCCCGGCCTTCGTGTTGTGGAAGCGCTTCAGGTCGGGAAAGACGCTGTAAACCCGCTCGATGCGGGCGTCCAAGTTCTTCTCGTCGAGGATGAACGCCCCCATCTCCAAGTTCTCCTTGACGGTTAGGCTGGGGAAGACGTTGTCCGTCTGGGGGACGTAGCAGACGCCGAGGCGGACGATCTGATCGGGCTCGAGCCCCGTGATGTCGCGCTCGCCCAGCCAGATGCGCCCCGAGCGGGGCTTGAGCAGCCCGAAGATCGTCTTCATGAGCGTCGACTTGCCCGCGCCGTTGGGGCCGATCAGCGCGACGATCTCGCCCTCGCGCACCTCGATGGACACCCCGTGCAGGATGTCCATCTCGCCGTAGCCCGCCGTGACGTTCTCAGCCCTCAACAGCGACATACTGCCCTCCCAAGTAGGCCTCGAGCACCCGCGGGTCCCGCTGGACCTCCTGGGGGGTGCCCTCCGTGAGCTTGCGGCCCTCGCTCATCACGATCACCGGGTTGCACAGCGACATCACCAGGTCCATGTCGTGCTCGATGAGCAGGAACGTGATCCCCCGCTCGTAGCAGAGCGTCTCGATGTAGCCCACGAGCTTCCTCATGAGCGTCGGGTTGACGCCCGCGCCGGGCTCGTCGAGCAAGATCATCTTGGGCTCGGCCATCATGGCGCGGGCCAGCTCCAGGAGCTTCTTCTGCCCGCCGGACAAGTTCCCGGCGTACTCGTCCTTGAGGTGGATCAGCTCGACGAACTCGAGCACCTCGAGGGCCCGCTCGTAGACCTCCCGCTCCTGGCGGCGCACCACGCCGGGCCGGAACCACGGGTAAAGCAGCCGCTCGCCCTTCTGCCCCAGCGGGACGAGCATCAGGTTCTCGAGCACGGTCATCTCCCTGAACTCCCGCGGGATCTGGAAGGTGCGCACCAGCCCCTTGCGGAACACCACGTAGGGCGGGAGCCCGGTGATGTCCTCGCCGTCGAAGTACACCCGCCCGGCGTCCGGCCTGTAGAAGCCCGTGATCAAGTTGAAGAGGGTCGTCTTGCCCGCGCCGTTGGGGCCGATCAGGCCGGTGATCGTCCCCCGCCTCACCTCCAGGGAGCAGCGGTTGACGGCCCGCAGCCCCCCGAAGTCCTTGACCAGGTCCTCCACGCGGAGCAGCGCGCCGCCCCGCCCCTGTCTCTTATACACATCTGAC
>WFPR01000011.1 GCA_015487455.1 Candidatus Bipolaricaulota bacterium | reverse complement strand
GCTGGTGGCCGTGTCCTCCACGAGCAACCGGACTTCACGCCCCGCGATCCCGCCCGCCTCGTTGACCTTCGCGACGGCTGCCTCGATCACCTTGCGGTGCCAGTAGCCGTAGTCGGGCAGCACGCCCGTGAGATCCGCCTGCAGCCCCAGCAGGATGGGCTCCTGGGCGCTCGCCCGAACGCGCCACGGCGCCACCAGGAGCGCCGCCCCCGCGCCCAGCGCCGCCTTAAGGAACGCTCGTCGGCTCACACCCCACATCGCGTCTCACCCCTTGTTCGTGTTCGCGTTGTTCACGCCCCTCCGACGATCTGACTCAGGGACTGAGGCGCTTTTCAGTATACGTCACAGTCTGTCCACCGCCACCCCGTTGCAATCCCGGCTTTTGCGGGCTTAAATGGGGGACGCTATGCTGCCCCCGCACCTGCGCGCGCGGCTCGAGGAGCTGAGCCGACAGGCCCGCGAGCTGGAGGCCGAGCTGGCCCGGCCGGGGAGCGCGGGCCGCCCCGACTACGTCGAGCTGTCCCAGCGCTACGCCCGGCTCCGCGAGATCGCCCAGGACTACGAGGCGCTGCAGCGCCTGGAGCGCGAGATCGCCGAGGCGGAGCAGATGCTGGACGAGGAGGCCGACGAGGAGCTGCGGGCGCTCATCAAGGAGGAGCTGGAGGGGGCCCGCGCCCGCGCCGAGCGGCTGCAGCGGGGGCTCAAGCGCGCCCTGCTCCCCGAGGACCCCCAAGATCAGAAGAACGCCATCGTCGAGATTCGAGCGGGGACGGGCGGGGAGGAGGCCGCGCTGTTCGCCGCGGACCTCTTCCGCATGTACAGCAAGTACGCCGAGCGGAAGGGCTTCAAGGTCGAGGTGCTGGAGTCGCACCCCACGCCGCTCGGCGGCTTCAAGATGGTCGTGTTCGCGGTGGTGGGCCGCGGGGCCTACGGACTGTTCAAGTTCGAGAGCGGGGTGCACCGGGTGCAGCGCGTCCCCGAGACGGAGGCCTCAGGCCGCATCCACACCTCGACGGCCACCGTGGCCGTCCTCCCCGAGGCCGAGGCCGTCGACGTCGAGCTCAAGGAGGAGGATCTGGAGATCGAGACGTTCCGGGCCAGCGGCCCCGGCGGCCAGCACGTGCAGAAGACGGAGAGCGCCGTGCGCATCCGCCACAAGCCGACGGGCCTGGTCGTGACGTGCCAGGAGGAGCGCTCCCAGCACAAGAACAAGGAGCGCGCGCTGCGCCTGCTCCGGGCGCGCCTCAAGGACTTGCTCGAGTCCAAGGTCGAGCAGGAGCGGGTCCAGCAGCGAAGAATTCAAATTGGCCGCGCGGCCCGCTCCGAGAAGATCCGCACCTACAACTTCCCCCAGAATCGCGTCACGGACCACCGCGTCGACCTCACACTCTACCGCCTGGAGGACGTGCTGGAGGGCCACTTAGATCTGCTGATCGAGCCGCTGCAGGAGGCCTACGTCCAGGAGCGCCTCGACGAGCTCGTCAAGACGGCCCCGTCTGAACGTGAAGAACGCGAAGTGCGCGAGGCGCAAGCCCGATGAGGCGGGGGCTCAGACGCGCTCCAGCGCGAGGTCCCGGGCCGTGCGCACGTCGCCCCGGAGCGGGGCGATCGCCACGGTGCGATCGCGGAGGCCGTAGGCGTGGGACGTGAAGATCGTCAGGCAGCGATCGTCGAAGAGGTAGGGGGGCGCGTCCGGCTGGTGCGACCGCACCAGGACCCGCATCCCGAAGCGGGCCATCTGCTCCTCGAAGTGCGCCCGCCCGAACTGGAGCCGCCCGCCCCAGTCGCCCAGGAACTTCGCGTCGACGTCCTGCCAGTCGCCCCAGGTGATCGCCCGCCACGCCTCGCTCCCGACCTCGATCTCGTTGAGCGCCTGCAGCGAGTCGACGGCGGGCAGGGCGCCGTGCAGCCCCAACACGCCGCTCGGGAGCGCCACGGCGTAGGGGAGCTTGGCCAGCACGTCCGCGTAAAGGGCGCGCAGCTCGGGCTCCAACCCCTCCCAGAAGTCCGCGGGGGAGAAGGGCATCGCCTTGAAGCCCTCGTGGTTGCCCTGCAGCAGGTACACGCGGTCGGGGTGCTCGAGCTTCGCCTTGAGCAGCGTCTGGACGTTCTCGCGGGAGCGCGGCCCGCGATCGACGTAGTCGCCCAGGAACACCAAGGCCGTCTTGGGCTTGAGGAAGCGCTCGAGGACGCGCTCGCTGGCGTCCAAATCCCCGTGGGTGTCGCCCACGAAGACGGCGCGCTCGAGGCGCTCGGCGTCCAGCTCGAGGAGCCGCGGCTCGCGCTCGAAGAGCTCGGCGCAGCGTCGCAGGAGCCCCCGCTCATCCACACCCATCGCCCGCACCTCCTCCGTCTCCGTTGTCGCTGCGGCACCCACAGCCGACGGGCTCCGCCGCCCCCCGCGTTGTCGTCGTCGCCGACAGGGCCCTCTGGGCGGCCTCCCGGGCGTCGAGCGCCCGAAGTTTAAGCAAAAACGGCAGGCTCGTGCCCATCAGGGCGGCGACGACCCAGATCATCCCGCGGATGCCCAGGGCGTCCGCGAGCGCCCCGCCGAGGAGCGGCCCCAGGGCCGCCGCCCCCGTCATCGACGACTGCAGGAGCCCGAAGGCGCGCCCGCGCGTCCCCGGCGGGGCCGCCTCCATTAAGTAGAGATTGAGCCCGATGAAGATCGCCGACCACGCCGCCGCGATCATCAGCTGCCCCAGCAGGATCTGCCCGATGCCCGTCGCCGTGGCGTAGACGCCGAAGGTGGCGATCGTCCCTAGGATGCCCCAGAGCACGAGCTGCAGCTTGTCCCAGCGCTCGGCCCAGCGCCCGAAGAGCAGCATGAACAGCGGCTGCACGATCATGTTGAGCCCGTTGACGGCCCCGATCGCCCCGAGGCTGCCCACGAACTCCCGCAAATACAGGGGGAACATCGACCAGAGGGCCACGGCGGCGCTGTGCCGAGTGAAGATCGTGGCGTAAAGATAGAAGAGCTTGCGGGGCAGGCGCGGACGCGAGGGCTCCGGCTCCCGGGCAGAAACGGGGGGCGCAGGGCTCGAAGGCTCGGGGACGCGGAGGAGCAGCGCGGCGCTCACCAAGGGCAGCCCGGCCACGACCGCGAAGGTCCAGCGGAGGCCGACCCAGTCGGCCAGGAGCCCCGAGACGAGACTGCCGAGGCCCCAGCCCAGCGCGTTCGCCGCGCTGAAGGCGCCGAAGCGCCGGGCGGCCTGGCGCCCGAAGCGGTCCGCGAAGAGGGCCGTGAGCAGCGGGTTGGTCGCGAAGGCCGCCCCCTGGAGAAATCGTAGGGCGACGAGCGCCGGGAACGACCCGGCGAGGGCGTGGAGCGCGCTGAAGAGCGCGAACAGCCCGTACCCCGCGACGAGGAAGGGGCGCTTGCGCCCGAGGCGGTCGGCGAGCCCGCCCCAGACGGGGCTGAACGCGATGATCGCGACGGAGGAGGCGGCCAGCGCGACCCCGGCCGCCGTCAGCGAGAGCCCCAGCTCGTGGGCGTAGAGCGGGATCAGGAAGATGAACGAAAAGAACGTGAAGCCCGACGTGAACGTGATGAGGTTGAAGACCCAAGGGAGTCCCATTTTTGAGCTGACTGGTACGCCCGGGAGGATTCGAACCTCCGACCTGCGGCTTAGGAAGCCGCCGCTCTGTCCACCTGAGCTACGGGCGCACGCACCCCGCATGATATCCAAGGGGGGAGAACCCCGTCAAGCCCCGCCTCGGCAGCCTCTGCCCCGCTTGCCGAACGTAACGCAGCCCCATTGACGCTCGACGAGATTTCATGGTAAGAATGCCCGGAGGGCACGATCGGCACATCGGCCATCGGATCGGGGCCGAACGGCGAACAACGAGCGAGGGTGCGCGTTGGGGAAGGACAACGACACGAGGAGGCGGGCATGAAGGGTCTTGGTTCGCGTGGACGGGTGGGGTGGGCGCTCGTCGCGGGCGCCGTGCTCGGCTTGCTGTCGGGCGCGCAGGCGGGCCAGCCGCGGCCCCAAGCGGACGTCGTCTTCGTCGTGGACGAGTCGGGCAGCATGCTCGACGACCTTCAGGAGCTCCGGGCGCGGCTGGCCGAGGTCGCCGAGGGGCTCCAGGCGCAGCTCGACGTTCAGCTCGGGCTGGTCGGCTTCGGGGCCTTCGCCGGGCACCACGGGACGGACTGGGAGGGGCAGCCGCACGTCCACCTGCCCCTCACGCGCGACGCCTGGGCGCTTCAGGACGCGCTTGATGCGCTGGTGGCGGGCGGGGGCGCCGAGCCGGGCTTCAGCGCCCTGACGCTGGCGATGAGCGACGCGATGGGCTTCCGGCCCGGCGCGGGCGTCTGCGTCGTGCTCCTCACGGACGAGGACGCCGACGTGGTTCCCGAGGCGCCCGCGACGCGCGAGCGGGCCCTGGCGGCGCTTCAAAGCCGCGGGGCGGTGCTGCTCAGCGTGATCGACCCCGGCTACGGCTCGGCGCTGTCCGACTACGGCGCGGAGGGGCTGGCGGGGGCGACCGGCGGCCGGACGTACCACCTCTTCGACTTCCGGGCCGACCCCGGCCCGGTGCTGACGGCGATCTTGAGCCGATGCGCCCAGGTCGTCGCCGGGCGCCCGCCGGAGCCGCCCGCGGAGGGGCTGCCGTCGAGGGAGGAGCCGAAGCCGAAGCCGGAGGTGGAGGAAGCCCCTCAGGCGGCCGAGGAGGTCGGGGAGGAGATGAGCGGGCTGCTGAAGGGGGTGCAGGCCCGCCTTGAGCGGGTGGAGGCCCGCCTCGAGCGCCTGACGCCCACGGTCGCGTCGCTCCTCGAGCGGGTCGGCGCTCAGGGCGACGAGGTCGACGCGCTGCGCGCCACGGTGGGCGAGCTCGACGCCCGCTTTGAGGGGCTGAGCGGGCGGCTGGACGCCCTGGAGCGGACGCTCGAGGCGCTCAAGCGGGCGCTGGAGGCGCGCCCCCGCGTCCGGCAGGAGCTTCAGCAGGAGATCGCCGTGGTGCGCCGGACGGTGACCTCGCTCAACGTCACCGTCGCCCAGCTCTCGGAGGCCCACCGGCAGCTGGGGCGGCAGCTTCAGGACCTGACGGCGCGGGTGGACGGGCTGGAGCGCCGATGGGTCCAGAAGTGGACCGAGAGCCTGACGGGCGTGCAGGGGGCGATCGGGGCGCTTGAGGAGCGCCTGCAGGCGCAGCTTCAGGCCGTCCGGGCGCAGCACGACGGCCTGAGCGACCGGGTGGCGTCGCTGAGCGCGAGCGTCGGGGAGCTCGCCGAGGGGCAGGCGGCCCTGTCCAAGGCGGTCGAGGGGCTGGGCGAGCGGGCCGACGCGTTCGAGGCCGAGCTGGCCGAGCTCGCGCGGCGGCTGGACGAACGCTTTGCGACCCTGCAGCAAGCGTTGAGCGCCCTGGAGGCGCGCCTGGCGGGGCGCCTGGACCGGGCGGAGGGGCAGCTCGCATCCGCCCAGAGCGGGCTCGAGGGGCTTCAGGGGCGCCTCGCGGGCGCTGAGGAGCGCTTGAGCGCCCTGCAGGCCACCGTCTCGGGCCTCATCCAGAGGCAGGGGGACCTCAACGATCGGCTTCAGGCTCTGGGGGAGGCGCTTAGGCGGCTCGAGCGGCTGGAGCGGGCGCTCAACGAGGGCGGGGAGCTGCCCGAGGCGCTGGAGGCGCGCTTCTCGGCCCTCCAGCAGGAGCTCCAAGGGGCGCTGGAGGCGCTCCGGGGGCAGGTGGCCGAGTGGGAGCAATCCCTCAACGCGCTTCGCGAGGCGCTGAGGCAGCACGAGCGGGCCCTCGAGCGGCTCGACGAGTTGGACCGTCTCGGGAACGAGCTGGGCGGGCTGACGGAGCGGCTGGAGCGGCTGGAGGCCGCGCTCGCCTCGCTGCAGCAGGCCCAGCAGGCCACGCAAGATAAGCGGGATATTCAGGATGTTCTCGCGCGTCTGGACGCGCTGGCCGCCGACGTCGCCCAGCTCAAGAGCGCGCTGGACGGGGCGGACGCCCGCCTCGCGGCGCTGGAGGAGGGCTTGGCCGGGCTGCGGTCGGAGGTGGAGGGCCGGGCGGCCCAGACCGACGAGCGCCTGGAGGCGCTGGCCGCCGACGTCGAGGGCCTTCGGGGCGAGCTGGCCCGCTTAGACGCGCTGGAACCCGCCGTCGCGGAGCTGCGGGGGCGCCTGGACGAGCTGGCCGAGGGCCAGCGGGCGCTCGAGGCGCGCCTGGCCCGCTTGGAGGCGCTCGCACGGGGCAATCAGGAGGCCCTCCAGGCCCTCGAGGAGGGGCTCCGGGCGGAGCGGGAGGCCCGTGAGGCCCTCAAGGCGGAGATCCTGGCGGAGGTGCCCCAGCTGCCCTCGGAGGTCCGTCAGGAACACGCCCCCGAGCGGCCCGATCTGGCGCTGCGCGTGGCCGTCGTGGCGGTGATGCTGAGCCTCGCGGCCATCGCCCTGGCCCTCCTGACGTGATGGGCCCGTCCACCGACGGGCACCCAGGGGGGAGGGACCCTCATCCCATGGACAGGGGTAGCAAGGGTAAGGACAGGGCTCGACGACGCACGGAACTCATCGTCGTCCCGATCGCGATGGCGATCGGGATCGTCTCGATCGTGATCGTGGGGGTGGGGGAGGGGGACGGGAGCGTG
>WFPR01000010.1 GCA_015487455.1 Candidatus Bipolaricaulota bacterium | reverse complement strand
GGGGCACCACGAGGTCCCGCCGCCAGTCGACCCCCCAGCTCAGGCGGTGCAGCCCGAACAGCTCGCCGAAGCGGAGCTGCAGCGGCAGGCGGTACCCCAGCTGCACGTTGAGGGCGGGGCCCAGCTCGGCCCTCACCCGGCCGTTGAGCTCGCCCTCCCAGGCCGTGTAGGCCGGGCGACGGGGGGTCTCCAGCTGGGTGAGCCGCGCGCCCAGCTGGGCGGTGAGCCGCCCGTCAAAAAGCTCCTGGGCGGCGGCGAGGCCGTACGAGCGCCGCCGCCGGTCGAAGCCGGGGCGCTCGAAGTCGCGGTCGACGCGCTCGAGGGTGTAGTCGAGGTCGAGCTGTGGGCCGCCGGGGAGCTGCACGCTCAGCGCCAGGCCGTCCCGCAGCACCTGGGAGGGGAAGCTCGATAAGTCCGTGAGGCCCTCCTCGTGGCGGGCCGTGAGCTGCACCGCGTCGCTCAGGGGGTACGTCGCGCTGAGGGTGAGCCCCAGACGGTCCTGGCGCTCGAGCGCGCCCACGGGGGTGAAGCCCCACGAGCGGCCCTCGAGCGTCCCCTGGAGCCGGAGCGGGCCGAGGGCCTTCGTCAGGGTGAAGCGCCCCAGCCACCCCAGGTCGGTGTGCTCGGCGGCCGGGACGTCCATGAAGCGCCCCTGCGCCCGCCCGTCGAGCCGCGTCTCGCTCTGGTCGAACACCCTCACCTTTACCCTCACGGTCGGCTGAACGCCCGCGCCCTCGGGCTCGACCCGCACCAGGGGGAACGCGTAGCCTTGGGGGTCGGCCTCGACGCCCGCCCAGACGGCCCCGTTCACGGCCCCGACGGCCGTGACGAACAGCCCTTGGGTCTCGGGCACCCGGCCGTGGCCCTCGCGGTAGAGGCCGTCGCGCGTGCCGTACCACAGCTCGCCGTCCGGCCCCAGCGCCAGGCCGAGCACCTCGACGTCGGCCACGGGCCACCCCAGCCCCCGGCCGCCCAGCAGGGCCCGCACGCCCCGCTCCGTGGCCGCGTACACGACGCTCCCGTCGCTGAGCAGGGCATGCACCCGCAGCCCGCGCAGCTCGGGGACGATCGCGAACCGCCCCGTCTGCGGGTCGAGGACGCTCAGGCCCCGATCCGTCGCGACGTACAGCCGCCCGTCGGCCCAGGCGAGCGCGCGAACGCGGTCGCTCACCAGCCCGGGGTGGTCCTTGCTTTGATAGATTACCCAGGGGAGGCGCTCGAGGCGCTCCTCTTCGGGCTCGGGCGCGCTCAGGAAGCGCTCCAGCTCGTCGAGGGGCAGCCGGGCGAGCCCCTGGGCCGTCCCGACCCAGAGGTCCGCCTCGGTGAGGAGGACGGCCCGCACGGCGCCCGCGGGCAGGCCCTCCTGCTCCGTGAGGCTTCGCCAGTTGGCCGGGCGGGCGAAGCTCGCCCGCGGGTCGCCCGAGCCCAAGCGCAGGCGCAGCACGGAGAGCCCGCCGCCGGTGGCGAAGAACGCCCGGCCCCGCAGCGGGTCGATCGCGACGTCGTAGACGTCGAGGCCCGCCAGGCCCTCCGCCGGGCCGTAGTGGCTCCAGTCGCCCGTCTCGGGGCTGTAGAGCGTGACCCCGTTGCGGTGGCCAACGAGCACCCACGCTTCACCGTTTAGCGCCGGGGCTGCGGCTGCCCCGGGCCCCAACGGCAGCGCCTTGATCACGTACACGCGGTTGGGCAGGGCGGCCTTCAGGTTGTCGTCGGGCGGGAAGCGGTTGACCCCCAATCCCAGATCAAAAGCCCCTTGGAGGCCGTCGCCCTCGAGCGCCCCGCTCAGCCCCAGCACCCAGTGGTCGTTCGGCATGGTGGCCAGCGTCTCCGGCGGGATGCCGGGGATCGGCGAGTCGTACGCCCTCAAGAGATCGACGGTCAGCGTGAAGCCCTCGAAGGGCTTGAGTTGCGCGCTCAGGCCCTGGAACGAGCGGCGGTACTCGGCGAAGCCGCCCAGCCCGCCGCGGGCGATCTCGTACTCGATGCGCAGCGTATCCTCGGGGCCGACCTCCTTGAACAGCACCAGGAAGCCCGTCTCGTACTCGATGAGGTAGTCGACGCCCGGCTGGAGGAGTTGCCCGTTCAAATACACTTTCTCGGAGCCCTTGAGCACCGAGAGCCCGAGCACGTACGTCCCCGTGGTCGACTTGTAGGCGTAGCGCACGCGGACTTGGCTGCTCTCGTCCGCGAAGAACGTCTCGGGAAAGTCGAGCTCGAGGACGCCCGGCTCGGCGTAGACCCGCACCTCGAAGCCCACCAGCCGGGGGTCGGGCAGCTCGACCCACTCGCCCTCCAGCTTGACCTCGACCCGGACGCTCTCCTCGTCGATGTCGGGGTGGGGCAGCGCGTAGAAGCGGCGATTCTGGGCGTCCTCGGGCCGGAACGCGCGCCCGTCCACCGCGATCGTCACCCATCGGCTTAGGCGCTCCAGGAAGCCCCGCTCGTAGTCCGTCCCCGGGCTGAAGGGGTACTCCCTCAGCTCCTCGCCGCTCAAGACCCGCTCGACGTTGTACTCGTCGAGGTCGTCGAGCACGCGGTCGCGCAGGAGGTCGAAGAACTCCGCGTTCAGCAGCAGGACGTACCCCTCCCCCGTGAAGACGACGGTGTAGGCGCTGGGGTCCAGCTCACGCTCGGGGTCGTCCTCGATGACCGCGTAGAGGAAGCCCAGCTCGTAGCCCTCGAGCAGCTGCCGGAGCGGGTCGCCCGTCTCGAAGCGCAGCTTGACCTTCGTGAAGCCCTCGACGTAGTCCGTCCCGAGCGGGAAATAGTCGAGTCCGTTGAGGTTGCAGAGGGTCTCGGCGTCTTGGGCCTCGCAGCGGTAGGGCAGCTCGGCCCAGGGGCGGTCCGGGCGCTTGAAGGCGAACCGCACGGTCTCTTCAACCAGGTTGCCCTTGAACACCCGCGTCTGCTTGATCCCCGAGACTTGTGAGAGGGTGGCGCTCAGCGTGAGGGCGTCGTCGGGGCGCCATTGCACCTTAAAGCCCTTGAGCAGGCGGTCGGAGGCCGCAAAGGGGCTCTCGGGGCGGCCCATCGGGAAGTCGCCGAACTCGGCGCTCCAGCGCTCGGCCAGCCAGCGGATGCTCAGCGACTGCAGGAACTCGGGCTGGCTGTTGTCGATCTGCGCGAGGAGCGCGAGCGTCCCCGGCACGGGCCGCTCGACGCGGACCCTCACGTTCGCATCGAGCGTCAAGTTCTGCGAGAAGAAGAGGCCTCGCGAGTAGCCCCGCCCCGCCAGGAGGCGGGCGTCCCCCAGCCCGTAGCGCACCAGCCACTCCATCGTGCCCGTGACGCTGTAGGCGGGCGTCTGCACCTGCGCTTGAGCCATCGCTTCAGGGTCGGGAGGCTGGGACCACCCGGGCTCGACGGTCGACCCCACGACCGCCCCCGCAACGGCGATCGCGACGGCGAGCGGCTTGAAGACCCTGAAGACTCGGCTCATGGCGTGCACGGCGCCATCATAGCAAAGCGCGCTCCCCCTGCCAAGCTTGCGCGTCCGCGCCCTCCGTGCTACAAATGGCCCCCGTCATGGCTCGATTCCGGTTCCGGGTGCTGGTCAGCGACCCGCTCCACCCCGACGCGCTGGGATGGCTCCAGGCTCAGCCCGACGTCGAGCTGAGCGTGCAGCCCGACATCCCGCGGGAGGCGCTGCTCGAGGCGATCGGGGCGGTCGACGCGCTGATCGTGCGGGGGCGCACCCGCGTCGACGCGGCCGTGCTGCAGCGGGCCGAGCGCTTGAAGGTGGTCGGGCGGGCGGGCACCGGCCTCGACAACATCGACGTCGAGGCCGCTCGCGCGCGGGGCGTGCGCGTGTTGAACGCGCCCGGCGCGAACGCCAACGCCGTGGCCGAGCTCACCATGGGGCTGATGCTGGCGCTGGCCCGCCACCTCCCCGAGGCGTTCCGGGCCCGCGAGAAGCTCCAGCGCTACGGCCGGGAGCTCCAGGGCCGGACGCTCGGGCTGATCGGGCTGGGGCGGATCGGGAGCCGGGTGGCCCGGCTCGCTTTAGGCTTCGGGATGCGCGTGCTGGGCTACGACGTGCTCCCCGAGGCCGGGCGGGACCTCCCGATCGAGCGCGTCCCCTTAGACGCCCTAAAGCGCGAGAGCGAGGTGCTCAGCGTCCACGTCCCGCTCACCGCGGAGACGCGCGGCCTCATCGACGCGAAGTTTTTGAGGGACGTCCGGGAGGGCGTCTGGCTGGTCAACACGGCGCGGGCCGACGTCGTCGACGAGGAGGCGCTGCTTGAGGCGCTCGAGGCGGGGCGGGTCGGGGGCTACGCCGCCGACGTCCCCGGCGACAAGCACCAAACGCTGCGGGGCCACCCCCGGGTCATTCTTACGCCGCACATCGGCGCCCAGACGGAGGAGGCCCAAAGGCGCGCGGGCCTCGAGATCGTTCAGAAGGTCGTCGCCGCCCTCCGCGACGCCGCCACCGCCGCGCCGCGCGGGGGCGCGTGAGCTTGCGCCTACGCCGTTTGCAGTTCCCCCCGCCTCCGGTACAATTTGGGCGGACGTCCATGCGAATTTCTGTTGAAGCTGTGCTGAGGCGAGGGTTCCCGCTGTGAACGGAAAGTTCAACCCGGACGAGGAGCAGCGCCGCCGGAACCGCAACTTCCGCACGATCCTGCTGTTGATCGTCGCCGCGATCTTCCTGGCGGTGCTCTTCCAGTCGTTGCACGCGCCCTCGGGCGGCCGGCCGATCCCCTACAGCGACTTCCTCGAGGCCGTCGAGCGGGGCCAGGTGCAGGCGATCACGCTCCGCGGCTCCCGGATCGAGGGGGAGTTCGCCGACGGGAGCAAGTTCTCGACGATCGCCTGGCCGGACGACCCCCAGCTCCTCGAGCGGCTCCGGGAGAAGGGCGTCACCGTGCGGGTCGAGCCCGAGCAGGACCTCTCGATGTTCTGGACCGTGCTGCTGTACCTGCTGTTGCCCGCGTTCTTCTTCGGGTTCCTCTGGTTCGTGATGCTCCGCCGGATGCAGGGCGACGCCCCGAGCGCCTTCAGCTTCGGGCGCAGCCAGGCCCGCCTCTTCAACAAGGAGTACTCCAAGGTGACGTTCGCCGACGTGGCGGGCATCGACGAGGTGAAGGAGGAAGTTCAAGAGATCGTCGAATATCTCAAGGACCCGGAGAAGTTCGTGCGGCTGGGGGCGAAGATCCCGCGGGGGGTGCTGCTCGTCGGGCCGCCCGGCACGGGCAAGACGCTCCTGGCGCGGGCGATCGCGGGCGAGGCCGACGTGCCGTTCTTCTCCATCTCGGGGAGCGACTTCGTCGAGATGTTCGTCGGGGTGGGCGCGGCCCGGGTGCGGGACCTGTTCCGGCGGGCCAAGGAGGAGACGAAGGGGAAGCGAGGCGCGATCATCTTCATCGACGAGATCGACGCCGTCGGGCGGAAGCGGGGCGCCGGGATCGGCGGCGGCCACGACGAGCGCGAGCAGACCCTGAATCAACTCCTGAGCGAGATGGACGGCTTCGAGAAGAACGAGCACGTGATCGTGCTGGCCGCGACCAACCGCCCCGACATCTTAGATCCAGCCCTCCTGCGCCCCGGCCGCTTCGACCGCAAGATCACCGTCCCGCCGCCCGACCTCAAGGGCCGCGAGGCGATTTTAAGGGTGCACACCAAGGACAAGAGGCTCGCCCCCGACGTCGATCTGGGGGTGCTGGCGCGGCGGACCCCCGGCTTCGTGGGAGCCGACCTCGAGAACCTCTGCAACGAGGCGGCGCTGCTGGCGGCCCGCCGCGGCAAGCCCCACATCGAGATGAAGGACTTCGAGGACGCCATCGATCGGGTCATCGCGGGGATCGAGCGCAAGGGCCGCCTCATCAGCGAGGAGGAGAAGGTCAAGATCGCGTACCACGAGGCGGGCCACGCCCTCATGAGCAAGCTGCTCCCCAAGGCCGACCCCGTCCACCGCATCTCGATCGTGCCGCGGGGCGAGGCCCTGGGCTACACCCTCCAGTTCCCCCTTGAAGACAAGTATCTGTACTCGAAGCAAGAGCTGCTGGACAAGCTCACGAGCACGCTGGGGGGCCGGGCCGCCGAGGAGGTCGTCTTCGGCGAGGTGACCACCGGGGCCTACGACGACCTGAAGAAGGCCACCGAGATCGCCAAGCGCATGGTGATGAGCTACGGGATGAGCGAGCGGGTCGGGCCGATCAGCATCGGCCGCGAGGACGGGAACGTCTTCCTGGGGCAGGACTTGGTGCTGGGGCAGGCCCACAGCGAGAAGCTCTCCGCCCTCGTCGACGAGGAGATCAAGGGCCTGGTCGAGGGCTGCTACGAGCGGGCCAAGCGGCTGCTCCGGGAGCACCGCCGCGCGCTGGACAAGCTGGCCCAGAAGCTCCTCGAGGTTGAAGTGCTCGAGGGCGAGCAGCTCGACGAGCTGCTCAAGGAGGAGCTGGCCCGCCCGCAGCCGCCTCGGCCTCAGCCCCAGTCCCAGCCCCAGCCGGAGCCTGAACCCGTGCCCACGCCCCCGCCCTCGGCGCCTTAGCCCGCGTTTGGGCCGTAACGCCCACGGCATGAAGCCCACAGGGGTCAAGCGCAGGCGGCTTTGCGTCCTCGGCTCCACGGGCTCCATCGGGACGCAGACGTTGGACGTCGTCCGCGCGCTGGACGCCCGCTTTGAGTTCGAGGTCGTCGGGCTGGCGGCCTCGGGGCGGCGCCCCGACGAGCTGGCCCGCCAGATCGAGGAGTTCCGCCCCGGGTGGGTGGCCCTCGCCCGGCCCGACGCCCTTCAAGCGCTTCAAGAGCGCCTAAGCCCGAACGCCCTCAAGGCCACGCGCTTCCTCGTGGGTGACGACGCTTTAGAGCAGCTCGTAGCGGAGTCGGAGCCCGACCTGGTCGTCAACGGGTTGGTGGGGGCGGTGGGGCTCCGGCCCACCCTGGCGGCCTTGGAGCGGGGGATCGACGTCGGGCTGGCCAACAAGGAGTCGCTCGTGGTGGGCGGCCCGCTCGTCCGACGGGCGCTCGAGCGCGGCTCGGCCAAGCTGATCCCGATCGACAGCGAGCACAGCGCGCTCTTCCAGCTGCTTCAGGGGCGCCCCTCTGTAGAAGTTGCAAGGGTCGTGCTCACGGCCTCGGGCGGGGCGCTCCGCGACTGGCCTCTGGAGCGAATCCCAAAGGCCCGCCCCGAGGACGTCCTGAGGCACCCGACGTGGCGGATGGGGCCGCGGATCACCGTCGACTCCGCCACGCTCGTCAACAAAGCCCTAGAAATGATTGAAGCCCACTGGCTGTTCGAGCTGCCCTACGAGCGCCTCGACGTCGTGATCCACCCGCAGAGCGTCGTGCACGGGCTCGTGGAGCTGGGCGACGGGAGCTGGCTGGCCCATCTAAGCGAGCCCGACATGCGGATCCCCATCCAGTACGCGCTGACGTACCCCGAGCGGGCGGCGCGGCGCCTCGCCCCGTTCGACCTCACGGGGACCCCCATCGCGCTGGAGTTCCGGCCCTTGGAGCGGGCGCGCTACCCCGCGTTCGGGCTGGTGGTCGAGGCGGGGCGGCGGGGCGGGGCCTACCCGGCCGTCGCCAACGCGGCCGATGAGGTCGCCGTGGAGCGCTTCCTCAGGCGCGAGATCGCCTTCGGCGACATCCCGAGGCTGATCGAGGCCGTGCTGGCCGCCTACGAGTCCGCCTCCTTGGCCTCATCGGGCACCCCGCCCGACCAGCTTGATCTTGAAGACGTTTTGGAGGCGGACCGCTGGGCGCGGGCGCGGGCGCGTCTCTGGAAACCCCCGTCTTGATCTGCTATAGTTCGTCTTAGTCTTAGAGGCTCCGCAAGCTCCACGGTACCCTTCAAGGACAAAAAGGAGAGAGAAAGGAAGGGACGAGCGAGATGGTGCGCAAGTACTTCGCCGTCGCCAGCATCGTGCTGCTGTTGGCCGCCATGGCCGTCGCCGTGGACAGCTACAACCAGGAGTGGCGGCAGTGGCAGCGGGCCTTCCTCACGGAGCTGAAGCGGCGGGAGAAGGGCACGCTCTCGCTGTGGGACCGCCTGGAGATCGAGCGGACGATCGACCTCGAGCGGGTCAAGGTCGTGACCGAGCCGGGGCGCAGCGTCGAGACGTGCATGGCCTGCCACACGAACGTGGGCGTCCCGGGCTTCGAGCAGGACCCCCTGCGGGACCTGCTGGCGCTCCACCAGAACGTGACCGTGGTGCAGGAGATGCCGTTCGACCAGATCGGGTGTGTCGCCTGCCACGGCGGGGATGGTCTGGCGCTCACGAGCGAGCGCGCCCACGAGAACATGCTGAGCCGCTACGCCGAGATCTTTGAGGAGGCGCTCGCCAAGCTCCGCTCCCCCAAGCAGATGGTGCGCCAGAAGGGCATCGAGACGATCCGCTGGCTGACCGGGGACGACTTCGGGTTCTCGTTCAGCGCCCCGCCCGAGGCCCGCGAGGAGGCGATCCGACGCATCGAGACGTGGTGGGCGCTGCACCGGGATACCTTCCTGGCTGCGGGCTACGGCGAGCGCGAGTCGCCCTTCAAGACCCCGAACCCCCAGCGCCAAGCGCTCCTCGAGCGCCCCGAGGTCTCGCCCATCGGCGAGACGCTGGAGTTCGTGGGCTCGAACACCTGCGTGGCCTGCCATACGACCCCGCGCCCCGGGGGGACGAGCTACATCCCCCCCAGCAACAAGGAGCACGTGGAGCGCTGGTTCCGGGACGAGCTGAAGACGAGCACCAACCCCGAGATTTATCTGTACAACCACCCCTGGCTGGCCGAGGTGCTCGCCAATCAGTTCATCGACGATCCCCAGCGGCGGAAGGAGCTGTTGAGCCTTGTCGACGAGGCCCGGCGGACGGGGCGCTGGCCCGAGCCCCAGCAGGTCCAGGAGCTGTTGGACCTCATGCGCTCGCTGGACGTCACCTGCGAGGCCTGCCACGGGCCGGGCGGCGAGTACGCCCGCATGATGATGAAGGGGCTGGCCTTCGAGTTCGAGGGGCGCTCGGAGGAGGCGGCCCAGCTGATCGCCGAGGCCGCCAAGAGGGCCCGCGAGAACGCCCGCCGCAGCGTCAGCGACCCGCGGATCTGGCGGATCATCGAGCAACTCCTCTCGCGCTAAGCCGCTCGAGGTCGCGCGTTGACAGCCCCGCAGCCGCCCCCTACAATGCCCCCGATCGCCTCGACACGGAGCGCGCATGAGGATCACGCGGAAGAGCGACTACGGCCTGCGGGCGATGGTCGAGCTGGCCCGGCGGTACGGGGGTGCGCCCGTCTCGATCGCGGAGATCGCGACGGCCCAGCGCATCCCGGACCCCTTTTTGGAGAAGATCATGCAGGAGCTGAAGGCCGCCGGGCTGATCGCGGCCACCCCCGGCCGCGGCGGCGGCTACTCGCTCAAGCGCCCCCCCGAGGCGATCTCCGTCCGGGAGATCGTCGAGGCGCTCGAGGGGCGCCTGGCGCTGGTCGTCTGCCTCGACCCGGCGCTCAAGTGCGAGATCGAGGAGGGCTGCCCGACCAGCAAGTTCTGGGAGCTGATCAACGAGCGCTTCGAGCGGGCGCTCGAGGGGATCACCCTGGCCGACCTGGCGGGCGGCTTCCACGCCGCCACGGGAGGGCGCCGCGATCACCGCGCTCGCGAGCGGGAGCGGGAGCGAGAGCGTGAGCGCGAGGAGGAGCGCGGTCGAGAACGAAGAAGGAGGGCGGTCCCGTGAGCGAGCCGACGCCGACGCCGGCGACGGCAGCCCTGGAGGCGAAGGTCCGAGAAGCGCTCGATCGGGTGCGCCTGCCGCGGCTCGAGCGCGGCCTCGCGGAGGCCGGGCTCGTCGAGCGCGTCCAGGTCGGCGACGACGGCCACGTGCGCCTCCTGCTGCACTTCAAGCCCGCGTACGTCGCCAAGTCGCAGCTGCGGCGGCTCGTCGAGGAGGCCGTGCGGGCCGTCGAAGGGGTGCGGGAGGTCACGATCGAATTCGCGGGCGCGGGGACGGCCCACCGAGCCCAAGCCCGAGCGCACGCGCAAGCGCAAGCGCGGGCTCAAGGGGCGAGGAAGCGGGTGGAGCTGCCCGGGGTGCGGACGCGGGTGGCGATCTTCAGCGGCAAGGGCGGGGTGGGCAAGAGCACCGTGAGCGTGAACCTGGCCGTGGCGCTGGCCCGGCTGGGGGCGCGCGTGGGGCTGTTCGACGCGGACGTCCACGGGCCGAACGTCCCGCTGCTCCTGGGGATCGAGGGGGAGCGGGCGTACCTCGGCCCGACGCGGAAGATCCTGCCCATCGAGAGGCACGGGGTCAAGGCGATCTCCATCGGGCTGCTCGTCGAGCCCGACGAGGCGCTCATCTGGCGCGGCCCGGTCATCACCAAGGCCATCGACGAGCTGCTCGGGGGGACGGACTGGGGCGAGCTGGACTTTTTGATCCTCGACCTCCCGCCGGGGACGGGCGACGCGCCGCTGGGCCTGGCCCAGGACGTCGAGCTGTCGGGCTCGATCGCCGTCACGACCCCGCAGGCGGTCTCGCTGGCCGACGTGCGGCGCGGGATCGCGACGTTCAAGCGCCTGGACGTCCCCGTCTGGGGGATCGTCGAGAACATGAGCTATTTCGTCTGCCCGCACTGCGGGCGGCCCACGGAGATCTTCGGGCAGGGGGGTGGGGCGCGGGAGGCCGAGCGCCAGGGCGTCCCCCTCCTCGGGCGGATCCCGCTCGACCCCGCGGTCCGGGAGGCGGGCGACCGGGGCGTGCCCGTCGTCGTCGGCCGACCCGACTCCCCCGCCGCCCAGGAGTTCATGAAGATCGCCGAGCACCTGCTGCGGCTTGAGGGAGGGACGCGACCATCCCAATCCCAAAGACAAAGAGAAGGGGAGTGAGGGCGCATGGCGCTGAACGCGGACGAGATCCGGGAGCTGCTCCGCGAGCACGTGGTCGACCCGGAGCTGGGGATCAACGTGGTGGACCTGGGACTCGTCTACGACATCGAGATCCAGGGCGAGAAGGCCGTGCGGGTGGAGATGACCCTCACCACCCCGGGTTGCCCCCTCTACGACGTGCTCGAGGGCGAAGTGCGGCGGGTCATCCAGGAGCGCTACGGCGACGACGTGAGCGTCGAGGTGGAGTTCGTCTTCGACCCGCCGTGGACCCCCGAGATGATGAGCGAGGAGGCCAAGGCCGAGCTGGGCTTCTTCTAGTAGCCTTCTAATAGCAACGAATGGCAACCTCGCCCTGCGTGCGCTGCCGTGCGGAGCGGGGGCGACGCGCCTGCCCCGCGCTGGACGGGCCGATCTGCCCGGCGTGCTGCGGGCGTCACCGCGGCGTCGAGATCGAGTGCCCTCCCCACTGTAAATACTTCCGCGAGCACGAGGAGTACCAGCGCCGGCGCCTCGGGCCGGCGTTCCATCGGGTCTGGGTCGACGCCGTGGACCCGCTCTATCGGGCGGGCCGCCGCGCGCCGCTCGACTTCCTGCTGTTCCTGGAGCTGGAGATCTATCGCTTCTTCACCACGGAGCGGACCCGCGGGACGGACGCGCAGCTCGTCGAGGCGCTGGAGCGCCTGAGGAGCAAGCTCGGGCCGATCGAGCTGATCGAGGCGCCGCCCGAGTCCCCGCTGGGCCGACGGCTGCTGGAGGCCGCGCGCGCGTATCTGCAGCGGCAGGGCGGCGCGCTGGACCCCGAGGACGCCCGAGCGGCCGTCGAGGCGCTGCTCAAGGCCGTGTGCGCCCTCCGGAGGGACGGCGAGCCCCGCCAAGCCCTCCACGGGCTGCTGGGCCACGTGGAGGCGGTCCTCGGCGTCCCCGAGGAGCTGAAAGCGAAAGCGAAGAGGGAAGGCTTGATCGAGACGCCCGGCCCCCGGATCCTAAAGCCGGGCGAGCTTTAGCCCCTTCGCTTTGAGCCACGCCACGAGCTCCTCCGGCACCAGGCGCGCCCGGAGCACTAAAGCTCCGTAGCTCAGCGCCCCCACCGTGAGGCCGAGCCCCACCCGCAGCGCCTCGCCCAGCCCGAGGCGGGCCAGCTGGGCGTCCACCCCCCAGACGAGCAGGCCCATCGCGCCCGCGCTCAGCGCGAGCTTCAACGCGATCGGGACGAGGGGGCTCAAGAGCGGCGCGCGCAGGCGCCGTTGGAGCGCGACGGCCAGCAGCCCCATCTGGACGAGCCCCGCCGCGGCCGTGGCCAGCGCCAGGCCCCCGACGCCCAGGGGCCCGACGAGCGCGTAGTCGAGCGCGATGTTGAGCCCCACGGCGACGGCGCCGATCCACACGGGCGTCCGCGTGTCCTGCAAGGCGTAGAAGGCGCGGGTGAGCGGGTGCGCCAGCCCGTAGCCCACGATCCCCAGCGCCAGGAAGCGCAGCGCGGCGAGCGTGCGGGCCGTGTCGTCGGGGGTGAAGCGCCCGTGCTCGAAGAGCAGCGCGATGATCGGGCCGCCGAGCGCGATCAGCCCCGCCGTCGCGGGGAGCAGGATGAAGAGGGCCAAGCCGAGCGCCCGCCCCAGGGCGTCCCGAAACGCCCCTCGTTGATTTTGGGCGGCGTGGGCGCTCAGGCGCGGGAGCAGCACGGTGGCCAGCGCCACCGCGAACAGCCCCAGCGGCAGCTGGAAGAGGCGGACGGCGTACTGCAGCGCCGCGATGCTCCCGTCCTCCAGCCGGGAGGCGAGCTTGTTGTCGACTAAGACGTTCAGCTCGACGACGACGAGGCCCAGCACCGTGGGCAGCATGAGCATACAAAGTTTGCCCAGGCCCTCGTCGCGCACGTCGAGCGCGGGCCGGTAGCGGAAGACGCCCTTTAAAAAGGGGATCTGGAAGAGCAGCTGGGCCAGCCCGCCGAGCAGCACCCCGTAGGCCAGCCCCAAAATGGGGGGCTCGAGGCGCGGCGCCAGCGCCAGCGCCCCGACGATCAGCCCGACGTTGAAGAGGGCGGGCGCGACCGCGGGGGCGAGGAAGCGCTCGTGGGCGCTCAGGATGCCCATCACGATCGCGGCCAAGCCCACCAGCCCCAGGAACGGGAAGGTCACGGGCACGAGCCGGAGCGTCAGCTGGCGCTTGGCCTCGTCGAAGCCATCGGCCAGGAGCGGGACGTAGCTCGGGGCGAGCCGCACCCCCAGCCAGATGATCAGGGGAAAGAGGAGCAGCGCCAGCGTCAGGACGGTGCCCGCGAAGCGCTCGGCGGCGGCGCGGCCCCGGGCGAGCTTGGCCGCGAACAGCGGGACGAACGCGGTGCTGAGCGCCCCCTCGGCCAGGAGCCGCCGCAGCAGATGGGGGATCAAGAACGCGACGATGAAGGCGTCGTACTCCGCGCTGGCGCCGAACTTGTCGGCGATGACCACCTCGCGGACCAGCCCCAGCAGGCGGCTGAGGGCCGTCGCGGCGGCGACCACCAGCGCGCCCTCGAGGAGACCCCTCCCGCGCTCGCCCGCGCCCGTGCCCGCGCTCGCCCTCACCTCACGTCGCTTCGGTCGGGCTTGAGTCGGGGTCGGACGCTTGAGCGCCCGAAGAGGGCTCGCTTTCGCCCTCGGGCAGCACCTCGATCGTGACCTCGGCGGTGATGTCCTTGTAGAGGGTGAGGGTCACGGGGTGGCGGCCGACGGTCTCGATGGGCCGCTCCAGTTGCACGCGGTCCCGCTCCAGCCTGACCCCGAACCTCTCCTCGATCTGGGCGACGATCTCCTCCGGCCGCACCGAGCTGTAGAGCTTCTCCTCGTCGTGCACCTTGCGGTAGAAGGTGAGCACGGCCCCCTCGAGCTTCTCCTTCAGGGCGCGGGCCTGCTCCTCGCGCGAGCGCAGCTCCGCCAGCCGCTGCTCGCGGATCTTGCGCAGGCGCTCGACGTTGTGCGGCGTGGGCTCGACGGCCAAGCCCTTCGGCAACAGGTAGTTGCGCGCGTAGCCCGGCGCGACCTCCACGACGTCGCCGGGCTCGCCCAGCTTCTCCACGGGCTGAGTCAACAGCACCTGCACCTTCGACTTTCGACGAGCCATGGGGTTTCAACGCCTCCTCCGTGGCCCTCTAGGGGCTCCTGCGTGCGCGCCGCTTAGGCTACTCGACGGGGCCGCGGGGCGCAAGGCCCGTCGTCCCGGGCCGTCCGTCGTTGTGCGGGCGGATCGTGCCGGTTATCATACCCTCGTGGCCATGGGCACGGACGTCCTCAAGGAGCTGGGCCGGCGGACGCTCGTGATGGGCGTGCTGAACGTGACGCCGGACTCGTTCTCCGACGGCGGGCTCTACTGCGATTTGGAGCGAGCCGTGGCGCGCGCCCGCCAGCTGATCGCCGAGGGCGCGGACATTTTGGACGTAGGCGGCGAGTCGACCCGCCCCGGCGCCGAGCCCGTGCCCCTCGACGAGGAGCTGCGCCGGGTGATCCCCGTGATCGAGGCCGTGCGCCGGGAGTTCCCCGACGTCTGCCTCTCCGTCGACACGTACAAGGCCCGGGTCGCGGAGGCGGCCCTCGAGGCCGGGGCGGACATCGTCAACGACGTCAGCGCCCTGCGCTTCGACCCCCGGATGGTCGAGGTCGTCGCGGCCGCGCAGGCGCCCGTGGTGCTCATGCACATGAAGGGGACGCCCAAGACGATGCAGCGGAACCCCTTCTATCACGACGTCGTCGGGGAGATCACGTCGTTTTTGCGGGAGCGGATCGCGTGGGCCTGCGAGCGGGGCGTCGACGAGCGGACCATCATCGTCGATCCGGGGCTGGGGTTCGGCAAGCGGCCCGAGGACAACTGGGAGATCTTGAGGAACCTGAGGGCGTTCAAGGCGCTGGGGCGGCCCTTGTTGATCGGGCCGTCGCGCAAGTCGTTCCTGGGGCTGCTCACGGGGCGGCCCCCGGCGGAGCGCCTGGAGGAGACGATCGGGGCGGCCGTGGTGGGCGCCCTCGGCGGCGCGGACATCGTCCGGGTGCACGACGTGAAGCCCGTGAGGCGGGCGCTGGCCGTGGCCGACGCCGTCGCCCGCGCCGGGCACGCCCCGGCAACGCAGCCGCCCCAAGCGTAACCCGACCCGAGCCCTTAGACCAGCAAGGCCAAGCAAGGGGAAGGGAAAGGGGAAAGGAAAGGAGAGGCCATGAAGCTCAACCTCAAGCGGCTGAAGGAGTCGCCGGGCGAGCGGGTCCCGTTCGACTGGACGGAGGCGTGGGTCGAGCTGGACTACAAGGGTCGGCGGCTCCCCTTCGTGGAGGCGGTGCGCTTCCGCGGGGAGGCGGTCGCCCGCGGCGACGCCGTCCATCTGACTGCGGAGCTGGCCACGACGGTGGAGCTGGAGTGCAGCCGGTGCCTGCGCCCGATCCGCCACCCCGTCCACCGGGAGGAGCGGATGGAGCTGCGCGAGGAGCCCGAGGGCGGGGCGTGGGGCGCCCCCCTCACGGACTTCCGCTACGAGCACGGCGTCGAGGTGCTCGACCTCGCGCCCTACGTCGAGAGCCTGATCCGCGCCTCGATCGAGGCGAAGCCCCTCTGCCGTCCCGACTGCAAGGGGCTCTGTCCCGCCTGCGGCCGGGACCTGAACGAGGGCCCCTGCGAGCACGCCCGGGCGGAACCCCAAGGCGAAAGGCCCGTCGACCCGCGGCTCCGCAAGCTCAAGGCGCTGCTGGCCGGGGCCGGCGCCAACTCGAACTCGGGCTGAAACGATGCGCGTGCTGGGCGTCGATCCCGGGCTGGCGACCACGGGCTACGCCGTCCTCGAGGCCCGGGGCGATCGGATCCGGGTGCTCGAGGCCGGGGTGATCCGCACCTCCCCCGAAGACCCGCTGCCCGAGCGCCTCCGCACGATCTACGAGGACGCGCGGCGCCTCATTCGGGACCACCGCCCCGACGTTTTGGCCGTAGAAGAGGTCTTCTTCAACCAGAACGTCACCACGGCGATGAGCGTCTCCCAGGCGCGGGGGGTGGTGCTGCTGGCGGGCGCCTTGAGCGGGCTCCCGTGCGCGCCCTACACGCCCCTGGAGGTCAAGCGCCAGATCACGGGCTACGGGCGCGCCCGTAAGCCCCAGATGCAGGCGATGGTCCAGCGCCTGCTGCGCTTGAACGATCGGCCCAAGCCGGACGACGCCGCGGACGCCCTGGCCGTGGCCCTTTGTCATCTATTGCGGGAGCGCTCCGGCCTGCGGGCGTACGCGATGCGCAAATGAAGGGCGGAGCGATGGCGGCCGACACGGCGGCTCACAACCCCCTGGAGGGGGCGCGCGCCCGCGCGGACGGGCGGCGCCTGCTGCTCATCGACGCCGGGTCCGTGCTCTACCCCGCGTTCCACGTGCTGCGGGGCTTTCGGACGAGCCGCGGCTTCCCCACGGGGGCCGTGTTCGGGTTCACCCGGACGCTGCTGAAAATCCTCAAGGAGTACCCCTCGCGCTACGCGGCGGTGGCCTTCGACTCGAAGGGCGAGACGCGCCGCCGCCAGCGCTACGCGGAGTACAAGGCCCAGCGCCCCACGATGGCCGACGAGCTGGCCGTCCAGATCCCCAAGGCCAAGGCGATCGTCGACGCGCTGGGGCTGGCCCGCTTCGAGGTGCCGGGCTACGAGGCCGACGACGTCGTGGCCACGCTGGCACAGCTGGCCCGCGAGCGGGGGCTTGCGGCCCTCATCGTGAGCAGCGACAAGGACCTCATGCAGCTCGTGGGCGACGGGGTGCAGCTCTTGAAGCCCCGCCACGACCTCAAGGGCGACGTGGAGCTTTTAGACGCCGAGGGCGTGCGGCGGGCGCTCGGCGTCCCGCCCGAGAAGGTGCGAGATTATCTGGCGCTGGTGGGCGACCCCGTGGACAACATCCCCGGCGTCCCCGGGATCGGCGAGATCACGGCCCGCCGGCTGCTCGAGGAGCACGGCTCGCTGCACGCCGTGCTCGAGCGCGCCCCCCAGATCAGGAGCAAGCGGGTGCGCGAGGCCCTGCTCGAGAACCGCGACCTGGCCATCTTGAGCTA
>WFPR01000009.1 GCA_015487455.1 Candidatus Bipolaricaulota bacterium | reverse complement strand
CTGCTGGGCGTCTGGGGCCGCGCCCGGGGCTTGGGCGAACGCGGGGGCCGTGGGACCGACGGCGGGGCCTGCGGCCCCGCTCAGCAGCAGCCCAACCAGCCCCAGGGCGACGGCCAGGGGGCCGAGCCTCGAGGTTCGGGTGAACGTCGCGCTCATGGCGTTCGGGTTTGGCTTGGGATCAGGCTCAGTCTACTCGAGCGTCCTGGGCGTTGCAACTCGTTGCGTTGCTGCGTTGCACTGTCGCGCTTGCTCCCGCTATGATGGGCTGTCCGCCATGTTCACCGGCCTCGTGATCGCCGTCGGGCGCGTCGATCGCCGGGAGCGGGAGGGCTCCCGGCTCGTGATCCACGCCCCCCCTGAGATCGTGGACGAGCTTCGCGTCGGCGGGAGCGTCGCCGTGAGCGGGGTCTGCCTCACGGCCACCGACGTCGACCCCGCCCGTCGGCGGTTTGCCGTGGATCTTAGCCCGGAAACCCGCAAGCGCACGACGCTGGGGGCGCTCCCCGAGGGGGCCTTGGTGAATCTGGAGCTGCCGCTCCGCCCCGCGGACCGCCTCGGCGGGCACCTCGTGCAGGGCCACGTCGACACCGTGGGCGAGGTCGTGAGCATCGAGTCCCAGGGCGGCGGCCACGTCCTGTTCGCGTTTCAGGTCGAGCCCGAGTACGACCCGATGATCGTCGAGAAGGGCGCGATCGCGATCGACGGGGTCAGCCTGACCCCCTTCAACGTTCGGGCGGGGCGGTTCGAGGTGGCCGTCGTGCCGCATACGTTCCGGGTTACGGCCTTGCGGGCGCTCCGTCCGGGCGCTAAAGTGAATGTCGAGTTCGACCTCCTCGCCAAGTACGTGGCCAAGCAGCTGGACGTGTACCTCCGCCGCCTGGGGCGTGGCGGAGCGGCAGCGGGCTGGCGAGGAGCTAGAGGGAGCTAAAGGGGGAGACGGGAAGGGGAGGGGACCCGAGTGCGCGACGAGAGGAAGAGGTCGCTCAACACCGTCGAAGAGGCGATCGAGGCGATCCGCCGCGGCGAGATGGTCATCGTGGTCGACGACGAGGACCGCGAGAACGAGGGCGATCTCGTGCTGGCGGCCGAGAAGGTGACCCCGGAGAAGATCAACTTCATGGCCAAGCACGCCCGGGGGCTCATCTGCGTCCCCATGACGGAGGAGCGGCTGCAGGAGCTGGGGCTCCCGCTCATGGTCCCGAGCGACCCGCACGCGAACACGTGCGCGTTCACCGTCTCGGTGGACGCCCGCCACGGGATCTCGACGGGCATCTCCGCTTACGACCGCGCCCACACGATCAAGACGCTGATCGACCCGGCCACCCGGCCCGAGGACTTGATCAAGCCGGGGCACGTCTTCCCGTTGCGGGCCCGACCCGGCGGGGTGCTCCAGCGGGCCGGGCACACCGAGGCCAGCGTCGACCTCGCCCGCCTGGCGGGCTTATATCCGGCGGCCGTCATCTGCGAGATCATGAACGAGGACGGCACCATGGCCCGCCTTCCCCAGCTCCTGGAGTTCGCGAAGAAGCACCACCTCAAGATCATCAGCATCGCGGACCTCATCCGGTACAGACTGCAGCGGGAGACGCTGGTCGAGCGGGTAGCCGCCGCCCGGCTCCCCACCCGCTACGGCGACTTCGAGATCGTCGCGTACAAAAGCAAGATCGACGGGAAGGAACACATCGCGCTCGTGAAGGGCGAGGTGGCCGGGCAGCCCAACGTGCTGGTGCGGGTGCACTCGGAGTGCCTGACGGGGGACGTCTTCGGCTCCTTGAAGTGCGACTGCGGCGAGCAGCTCGACGCCGCCCTCCGCCGCATCCAGGAGGAGGGGCTTGGGGTGCTCCTCTATCTGCGACAAGAGGGCCGTGGGATCGGCCTGGGGAACAAGATCAAGGCCTATCATCTGCAAGACCGCGGCTTGGACACCGTGGAGGCGAACCACCGCCTCGGCTTCCCCGCGGATCTTCGGGAGTACGGGATCGGCGCCCAGATCCTGAGGGATCTGGGGCTCTCGACCATCCGCATCCTGACGAACAACCCGAAGAAGATCGTGGGGCTGGAGAGCTACGGGCTCAGAATTACGGAGCAGATCCCGCTGACCTTCCCGCCGAACCCCCACAACTACCGCTATTTAAAAGCTAAGTACGAGAAGCTGGGCCACAAGCTGGAGGGCCTCTTCGCGTCGGCGTCGGCGTCGACGCCGACGCCGCCCGCGACCGCGCGGTCGAACGCTGAAGACGATGGGCAGGACGATTGAGGGCCGGCTCGAGGGCCAGGGGCTCAAGATCGCGATCGCCGTCTCGCGCTTCAATTCCGCCGTCACCCGTCCGCTGCTCGAGGGCGCTCAAGAGCGCCTCAGGCAGCTGGGCGTCCGCGACGACGACATCGACGTCGTCTGGGTGCCCGGGGCGTTCGAGCTGCCCCAGGCCGTCCGAGCCTTGATGCGCACGGAGCGCTACGACGGCGTGCTGCCCTTAGGCTGCGTCATCCGGGGGGAGACGCCCCACTTCGAGTACGTGTGTCAGGCGGTCACCCAGGGGCTCGTGCAGCTGGCCTTGCAGGGCGAGATCCCCCTCGTGTACGGGATCATCACGGCCGATACGCCTCAGCAGGCGCTCGAGCGGGCTGGGGTCAAGGGCCACCGGGGGGCCGAGGCGGCCGAGGCGCTCGTCGCGCTCATCCGCGCCCTGCGGGCGGTCAGGGGGAGCCAGGACCAGCAACGGGAAGGGGAGCAGGAGCAGGAGGAGGGCCGTCACCAGCGCAGCACGACGGCCCCGTAGGTCACGCCCGCGCCGAAGGCGTTCAGCACCACGACGTCGCCCTCCTTGATTTTGCCCTCGGCCACGGCCTCGCTCAGCGCGATCGGGATGGACGCCGTGGAGGTGTTCCCGTAACGGTCGATGTTCACGATGATCTTCTCCATCGGGATGCCGAAGCGCTCCGAGAACGCCTTCAGGATGCGCAGGTTGGCCTGATGGGGCACGACCCAGTCGACGTCGGCCTTCGTCAGTCCGGCCCGCTCCAGCGCGAGCTGGGTCGTCTCCTCCATCATGAGGACGGCCTGCTTGAACACGCCGCCGCCCTCCATCTTGAGGTAGTGCATGCGCTTCTCGACGGTGGCCGGGCTGGCCGGGTGGCGGACGCCGCCGCCCTCCACCCGCAGCAGCGCCCACTGGGAGCCGTCCCCGGCCAAGGCCGACGCCAAGATCCCCCGCCCGGCCACCGTCGAGAAGCGCATGCACTACCTCAAGATGGAGGGCGGCGGCGTGTTCAAGCAGGCCGTCCTCATGATGGAGGAGACGACCCAGCTCGCGCTGGAGCGGGCCGGACTGACGAAGGCCGACGTCGACTGGG
>WFPR01000008.1 GCA_015487455.1 Candidatus Bipolaricaulota bacterium | reverse complement strand
TAGCCCGCGCGCATCCGCACGGTCATGACGGGCACCTCGGCGGTGCGGACGACCTCCTCGGCCACGCTCCCCAGCAGGATGCGGTCCAGCCCGCGGCGGCCGTGGGTCCCCATCACGATGAGGTCGATCCCCGCCTCTTCCGCGTACTTCACGATCTCCTCGGCCGGATGCCCCTCGCGGAGGACCTCCACGACGTCCGGGACGCCCGCCTCGCGGAGCGTCTGAGCCGTCTCGCGGACGATCTGTCGGCCCGCCTCCTCCAGCGCCTCGAGCACGCCGGTCAGGGCGACCCCGGACCCGAAGTCCGGGAAGCGCGGCGGCTCCACCACGAAGAGCACATGGACGCGGGCCTCGAACTTCCGGGCCACGGCCGCCGCGCACCGAACGGCCCGCTCGACCCCCTTCGAGCCGTCGGTCGGCAACAGGATCTCTTTAAACATGCTCTGCTCGCCCCCTTAATCCACGCTCCTCCCTCGTTCGCCCTCGGGGTCTCAGCCCTAGCCTAGCCTAGCCCGGCCCATGGTAGCCCCCGAAGGGGGGCGTCGCAATTTGCTCCGGCCCGATCGATCTCCTACACTAAGGGAGCCGAAACTCGGGTCTGCACCGAGTCAATCCGAGGACGAGAAGCGGAAAAGAGGGGAAAGAGGGGATCGAGATGGGCTTGAAGGTCGGCGTGCCCAAGGAGACGTACCCCGGCGAGCGGCGCGTCGCGCTCGTCCCGGCGCTCGTCCCCCAGCTGAAGGGGGCGGGCGTGGAGGCCGTGCTGGTCGAGCAAGGCGCGGGCGCCGAGGCCGGGTTCCCCGACTCCGCCTACGCGGAGCAGGGGGCGCGGGTCGTCGAGAGCCGCCAAGAGGTCTTCGAGGGGGCGGACGTCGTGTTGCAGGTGCGGACGCCGGGGGCCAACCCCGAGCGGGGCCGCGAGGACCTGGAGCTGCTGCGGCCCGGCCAGGTCGTGATCGGCTTCCTGGAGCCGCTGACGGCCCTCGATGCGGTCAAGGCGCTGGCCGAGCGCTGGGTCACGGCCTTCGCCCTGGAGCTGATGCCGCGGATCACCCGCGCCCAGAGCATGGACGCGCTCTCGTCCCAGGCGACGGTCGCGGGGTACAAGGCCGTGCTGCTGGCGGCCGAGGCGCTGCCCAAGATGTTCCCGATGATGATGACCGCCGCGGGGACGATCACCCCGGCCCACGTGTTCGTGGTGGGCGCGGGGGTGGCGGGGCTGCAGGCCATCGCCACGGCCCGCAAGCTCGGCGCCGTCGTCCAGGCCTACGACATCCGCCCCGAGACGAAAGAGCAAGTCGAGAGCTTGGGGGCCAAGTTCGTCGAGCTGGGGCTCGAGACGGAGGAGGCGCGGGCCGAGGGCGGCTACGCCCGCGAGATGGGCGAAGAATTTTACAAGAAGCAGCGGGAGATGATGCGGCGGGTCGTCGCCGAGAGCGACGTGGTCATCACCACGGCCGCGGTGCCGGGCAAGCGGGCGCCCGTCCTGATCACCGAGGAGATGGTCAAGGGGATGGCCCCCGGCTCGGTCATCGTCGACGTGGCCGCCGAGCGGGGCGGGAACTGCGAGCTGACCAAGCCGGGCGAGACCGTGACCGTCCACGGCGTCACGATCATCGGGGCCGTCAACCTCCCGGCCACCGTCCCGTACCACGCCAGCCAGATGTACGCCCGGAACGTCACGACCTTCCTGCTCGGGATGCTCAAGGACGGCGAGCTGAAGCTCGACCTCGACGACCCGATCGTTCGAGACACGCTGGTGACCCGCGACGGCGAGGTCGTGCACCCGAGGGTCCGGGAGCGGCTGGGCCTGCCGCCCGCCGTGGGCGTCGGGGCCGTCGCCGAGGCCGAGACGGGGACGGAAGGAGGCGAGGGCTGATGGACTTCGTCACGGCGCTGACGATCTTCGTGCTGGCGATGTTCGCGGGCTTCGAGGTGATCACGAAGGTCCCGCCCATCCTGCACACGCCCCTGATGAGCGGGGCGAACGCCATCTCGGGGATCACGATCGTGGGAGCCCTCCTGGCCGCGGGCGCGAAGAACGAGAAGCTCTCCATGGCTTTGGGGTTCTTGGCCGTGGTCTTCGCCACGATCAACGTGGTCGGGGGCTTCGCCGTCACCCACCGCATGCTGGAGATGTTCCGCCGCCGGGACCGGGACTAGCGGGCCAGCGGGCCAAAAACAAGGCGCAACGCTGGGGCTGAAAAGCTGAAGGGCAAAGGAGCGAGCCATGAGCGAGACCCTGACCCAAGCCTTGGTCAACCTCGCCTACGTGATCGCGGCGTCGCTGTTCATTTTGGGGCTGAAGGGGCTCTCCCACCCGCGGACGGCCGTCCGGGGCAACCTGCTGGGGGCCACGGGGATGCTGATCGCCGTCGTCGTGACCCTGCTCGACCGCCACATCGTCGGGTTCGAGCTGATCATCGCAGGCTTCGTGATCGGGGCGGCCGTGGGGGCGACGCTGGCCGTCAAGATCCCGATGACGGCCATGCCGCAGCTCGTCGCGCTGTTCAACGGGTTCGGGGGCGCGGCCTCCGCGCTGGTCGCCGGGGCGGCGCTCATCGACCCGGTGCTCCAGCCGCCCACGGGGGTCACGCTCCAGTTCGGCGTCGCGACCGTGCTCTCGGGGCTGATCGGGGCGGTGACCTTCTGGGGCAGCCTGGTCGCGTTCGGGAAGCTCCAGGGGCTGATCGAGGAGAAGCCCGTGCTGCTGCCGGGCCGCCACGCGATCAACGCCCTGCTGCTCCTGGGCGCCCTGGCCGTGGGCGCCCTGCTCGTCCGCGACGTCGAGAGCGTCGGGCTCTACTGGGGCGTGGTGGCGCTGGCGTCGCTGCTGGGCGTCCTGCTGGTCATCCCCATCGGCGGCGCGGACATGCCTGTCGTCATCTCGCTGCTCAACTCGTACTCGGGGCTGGCCGCGGCCGCGACGGGCTTCGTGCTGGGCAACAACGCGCTCATCATCTCGGGGTCGCTCGTGGGGGCGGCGGGGCTCATCCTTACAAATCTCATGTGCAAGGCGATGAACCGCTCGCTTCCCAACGTGCTCTTCGGCGGCGTCGGCGCCGCGACGACCGCCTCGACCCGGGAGCAAGAGGACATCTACGCCGGGCGGGTCAAGAGCACCAGCCCCGAGGAGGTCGCGATGCTGCTCGAGGGCGCGCGGCGGGTCGCGATCATCCCCGGCTACGGGATGGCCGTGGCCCAGGCCCAGTACCCCGTGCGCGACCTGTACCAGCTGCTGGAGCAGCGCGGCGTCGAAGTCTACTTCGCGATCCACCCCGTCGCGGGCCGGATGCCCGGCCACATGAACGTGCTGCTGGCCGAGGTCGACATCCCCTACGACAAGCTGAAGGGCCTCGAGGAGAGCAACGCGCTCCTCCCCGAGACGGACGTGGCCCTCGTCGTCGGGGCCAACGACGTGGTCAACCCCAAGGCCCGCGACGTGAACGACCCGAGCAACCCCATCGCCGGGATGCCCATCCTCGAGGCCGACAAGGCCAAGGTCGTGGTGATCATCAAGCGGAGCCTGAGCCCCGGGTTCGCGGGCATCCCGAACCCGCTGTTCGCGGCCGACAACGCGCTGATGCTCTTCGCCGACGCCCGCAAGGCGCTTACGGAGATCGTCAACGCCCTCAAGGAGCTTTAGCCTGACCCCGCGCGCTTTCGGGGCCGGGGGTGAAGGTGAAGGCGAGGGCGTCGGGCCAGCGGGCGATCTGGCGCCTGGCCTGCTCGTAGCCCTCCTCGATGAGGGCGGCCGCGCGGCGGAAGTCCCAGATCGGCACGGGCTCCTTCGCCCTCAAGTTGAGCACGAAGAGGGGGACGCCCCGCTCCTTGGCCAGGCGCGCCTCCAGATACATTTGGCGGTACTCGACGGCCACGAGCATCCGGGTGAGCAGGGGGCCGACGCCGACGCCTCCGGCGTCGGGGGAGGCGCCGTCGGCGCCCCGCGGGTCGGCCAGGCTGAGGGCGATGACCCGCGTCGCGCCCTGGGAGAGCGCGGGCTCGATCGGCAGGTTGCTCAGCAGCCCGCCGTCCATGAGCAGCCGATCCCCGACGCGGAGGGGCGCCACCCAGGGGGGGATCGCCATCGAGGCGAGCAGGCCCTCCAGCACGGGCGCGTCCGGGTCGCGCCCGTAGAGCACGGGCTCGAAGCGCGAGAGGTCCGTGGCCACCAGCACCAGCGGGACCTTCAGCTCCCCGAACGTCAGCGCGGGGTCGATCCCGTGCGCGACGAGGAACGCCCGGATGCGGGCGCGGATGCGGTCCTGGGCCTGACGGGGACGGCCCAGCAGCAGGCGCGCCGTGAGCCTCAGGAAGCTCGCGGCGGGCAGCAGCTCGCGCCGGGCCGCGTCGCGCCAGACGCCCTCCAAGCCCTCGAGGGCGTCGGGGGTGAAGCCGTGGATCGCCACAAAGGCGGCGTTCGCCGCGCCGATCGACGTCCCGACCAGCACGTCGGGGCGGTAGCCCGCCTCGTAC
>WFPR01000007.1 GCA_015487455.1 Candidatus Bipolaricaulota bacterium | reverse complement strand
GGCCCACCAAGCCGAAGACGGGTAGGGGGCCTGAGAGGGTGGCCCCCCGCACGGGGACTGAGACACGGCCCTGACTCCTACGGGAGGCAGCAGTGGGGAATCTTCGGCAATGGGCGCAAGCCTGACCGAGCGACGCCGCGTGGGGGACGAAGCCCTTCGGGGTGTAAACCCCTTTTCGGGGGGAAGAATAACCCCGGCAGGAAATGGCCGGGGGATGACGGTACCCCCGGAAGAAGGGACGGCTAACTCTGTGCCAGCAGCCGCGGTAAGACAGAGGTCCCGAGCGTTATCCGGAATCACTGGGCGTAAAGAGCGTGTAGGCGGCGGAGCGTGTCGACTGTGAAAGCCCCCGGCTCAACCGGGGGAGGCCGGACGAAACTGCTCCGCTCGAGCCTCGGAGGGGGGAGCGGAACTGCCGGAGTAGCGGTGAAATGCGCAGATACCGGCAGGTACCTCGATAGCGAAGGCAGCTCCCTGGCCGAGAGCTGACGCTGAGGCGCGAAAGCGTGGGGAGCGAACCGGATTAGATACCCGGGTAGTCCACGCCCTAAACGATGCGGGCTAGGTGTTGGCTCCTCTAACCGTGGGCCAGTGCCGCAGCTAACGCGGTAAGCCCGCCGCCTGGGGAGTACGGTCGCAAGGCTGAAACTCAAGGGAATTGACGGGGGCCCACACAAGCGGTGGAGCATCTGGTTCAATTCGATGATAAGCGAAGAACCTTACCCGGGCTTGACATGCCGGCACAAGCCTGCCCGAAAGGGCGGGGTGGAAGGGCCCTTCGGGGCCTGGAGGCCGGCACAGGTGCTGCATGGCTGTCGTCAGCTCGTGCCGTGGGGCGTCGGGTTAAGTCCCGCAACGAGCGCAACCCCTGCCCCTAGTTGCCAGCGGTTCGGCCGGGCTACTCTAGGGGGACCGCCGGCGACAAGCCGGAGGAAGGAGGGGATGACGTCAAGTCAGCATGGCCCTTATGCCCGGGGCGACACAGATGCTACAGTGGGGGGTACAACGGGTCGCGAAGCCGTAAGGCGGAGCCAATCCCTAAAAGCCCCTCGAGGTTCGGATCGGGGTCTGCAACTCGACCCCGTGAAGCCGGAATCGCTAGTAATCGCGGGTCAGCCATACCGCGGTGAATGCGTACTTGGGCCTTGTACACACCGCCCGTCACACCAGCCGAGCGGGCGGGCTCTGAAGTCCCGCGTCAGCGGGCCGACGAGTCCGTCCGTGAGGGGGGTGAAGTCGTAACAAGGTAGCCGTACCGGAAGGTGCGGCTGGATCACCTCCTTTCTAAGGAGCTTCTCAGCTCATCAACGCTACAGCACGGGCGCGGCTGGGCGCACGGAGCCGCGCCTGCCTGTAGGCGGGATTCTCGTCCGCTATCCACTTGTCATGTCTTTATCTCCCTTTTTGAGCGTTAGGTTTCCCGTTCTCATCGGCAGAGGGCTCAGGTGCCCATGCCGGAGGGGAAACACCCGGTCCCATTCCGAACCCGGCAGTTAAGCCCTCCTGGGCCGATGGTACTGTGCTGGAGACGGCACGGGAGAGTAGGTCGGTGCCTGGGCCCTTTTTTGTTTTAAGGCTTGGGAAGCGCCCAGCGCCTCAGGAGGGCCAGGCCGTCGAGCTTGGCCTCCTCCGGGCCGAGCAGCGCCAGGGCGAGGTGGCCCACCTGGACTGTCAGCTCCGTCACGGCCCGATCGAAGAGCTTGACCTTCTCGAGCACCTCTGCCCGTTCGGCCTCCTCCAGCTCCCGGAGCTCGAGCCGCCGCCGGACCTCCTTGAGCCCCTCCAAAAGCCGCGTCCTCAGCTCTTGAACGAGCTGCCGAAACCCCTCGCGCTGGCGCACGGCTTTGATCTCCTCCCAGGCGAACCCTAAATATTCAGGCCACTGGGCCAACGTGCGGTACTCGTCGGGGACCGTGGGCAGCTCGAGGGCGCGTTGAACCTCGTCAAAGAGCCGGGCGACGGCCCCGGACGCCTGGGCGGGCTCGACGCGCCCGACGCGGGGCATGAACGCCGGGACGCCCCGGCTCGTGGGCCACACCGCGACGCTCCGCACGCCCACGGGCCGCCCCTCGAGCGCCTCGCGCAGCGCCGCGACGAGCAGCGCCAGCTTCGGGTCCAGATAGTGATACACGTGCAGCTCGCTTTGGAGCCGCTCGATCTGATCCTTTGAGAGCCTCAGCTCCTTGAGCTTCGCCCGGTGGTTTACAGCTGGGGTCGACAGCGCCCTGGGGAGGGCGTCCACGAGCCAGCGCCGCAGCGCGTCGGCCGCCCCCTCCAGCTGATCCGTGATCACGGGCTTGAGCGCCCTCCAGATCTTCAGGAAGGCCGCCTCGTGGACGGCCAGCGCCCGGAACGGCCAGGGCACGAACGGCACCTGCAGCGTCCACTCGACGTCGCGATAGACGGCCTTCAAGCGCTCGGACGCTGCTCGTTCCGGGACTTCCTCGAGCTTGAGCGGAGCTTGTTGAGCCATGGCTCACCCTCCCTCCTCTTCTTCTTCGCTTTCTGAGCGTTGGGCCAGCGCGCGCTCGACGCTCTCGCGCAGGGCGCGCACGCCCGCCGTCACGCCCTCGGGGTGTCGGAAGATGGCCGAGGCGGCGACCAGCACGTCGGCGCCCGCCCTCACGGCCCGGGGGGCCGTCTCCGGCGAGATGCCCCCGTCGACCTCCAGCTCGCACTCGAGCCCCCGCTCCTCGATGAGGGAGCGGGCCCGCGCGACCTTGGGCAGCGTGCCCTCGAGGAACGCCTGCCCCGCGTAGCCGGGGTCGACGGTCATGATCAGCACCAGGTCCAGCTCGGGCCAGATCTCCTCCAGCGCGCTTAGGGGCGTGGCGGGGTTGAGGGCCACCCCGGCCCGCGCCCCGCCCGCCTTGATCTGCTGAACCACCCTGTGGAGGTGGACGGCCGCCTCCTGGTGGACGATGACCAGCGCCGCGCCCGCCTCGATGAAGGCTTCAACGAAGCGCTCCGGGCGCTCGACCATGAGGTGGGCCTCCACGGGCAGGCGGGTGGCGCGGCGGACCGCCTCCACGACGAGCGGCCCCATGGTGATCGGCGGCACGAAGTGCCCGTCCATCACGTCGACCTGAACGCGATCGGCCCCCGCGCGCTCCACCTCGGCGAGCTGCTCCCCCAGGCGGGTGAAGTCCGCGGAAAGAATGGAGGGCACGATCTTCACCCGGCGTCGCGGCGGCGACTGCTCCATGCCCGTCTCGTCCGTCTCCGCGCGTGCCCCGTCGCGCGGCGGCTCGGGCTCGCGCACGGGTTACGGGTTAATTGGTCGACCCCTCGAGGGTCGGCTCCACCCGCGCCCTGAGGCCGGAGGGGCGGGTTCGCACCTCCTCGAGGAAGTCCTCCTCCCACCAGATCTCGACGTAGGGCTCGGGGCCCCGGCGCAGGGCGATCACCCAGCCGGGGACCGACTGCGCGTCGATGAAGATGAAGTCGTCGTCTCCCCCTTCTCCGTCCTCCCCTCCCTCCAGCAGCGCAGCCCTCCACAAATCCAGGACCTCGTCCAAGCGCATCGCGTTGCCGCCCCCCTCCTCCTTTGGCGATTTTGGCGTCCTGTTTGGGGTACCCTTGAGTTTCGTCGTCGAACGGCGCAATTGTAACACCGAAGTGAACGGGGTTGTCAAGTGCTGGTCGTTACAGTGGTCGTGTTGGGATCGGGCGTCGGCCGCCCGAGACCCGTGAAACGCGCGAGGGCAAGGGGGTTCAGCGGCGCGTCGCCGCCTTGAGCGCGCCGACGAGCGCCCGGAGCCGCTCGGGGGGCGCGTTCCGCTCGACCTCTGAAACTAGCCGCGAGCCCACCACAGCCCCGTCCGCCCCCGCTTGAATAACCCCGCGCACGTGCTCGGGCCGCGCCAGCCCGAACCCCACCGCCAGGGGCAGCCCCTCCGGGAGCGCTCGACGCGCCCTTCGAATCAGCTCGACGGTCTGGGGAGCCAGCGCCTCGCGCGCCCCCGTCGTCCCGTAGCGGCCTACTAGATATAAGAAGCCCTGGGACGCCTCGCCCAAGCGCCTCAAGCGCGCCTCGGGCGTCTCGGGCGTGGCCAGGAAGATCAACGCGAAACCGCGGGCGCGGGCCGCCTCGAGCAGCGGGCCCGCTTCCTCCAAGGGCAGGTCGGGCACGATGACCCCGTCGGCCCCCGCCGCGACGGCCTCGTCGACGAAGCGCCCCTCGCCCAGCCGAAAGACGGGGTTGTAGTAGCCCATCAGCACGATTGGAACGTCCGGGACGTCCGTGCGTTCGCGCAGGGCGCGGACCAGCTCGAGGACGCGCTGGGGTGTGGTGCCCGCCCGCAGCGCCCGCTGGCCCGCGGCTTGGATGGTCGGCCCGTCGGCCACCGGGTCGGAGAAGGGGATTCCTAACTCCAAAATATCCGCGCCGCCCTCGATCGTGGCCCGCGCGTACGCGAACGAGCGCTCGAGGTCGGGGTCCCCGGCCATGAGGTACGCGATCAGGGCGCCCTCGCCCCGCGCCTTGAGCGCCCGAAAGCGCTCCGCAAGTCGAGCCGTGCCCATGCCCATCGCTAGACCGCCCCTCCGTCGTCCCCGTCGCCATTGCCATCGCCGTCGTGACGGCGAAGGAGCCCCTCGAGGGCGGCGCCCACAGTCTCAAGATCTTTGTCGCCGCGACCCGAGAGCGTGACCACCACGAGCTGCTCCGGGCGCATCCGCCGGGCCCGCTCGACGGCCGCGTGGACGGCGTGGGCCGGCTCCAGCGCGGGCAGGATGCCCTCCAGCTCGGCCAGCAGCCGGAACCCCTCCAGCGCCCCCCGATCGTCGACGGCCACGTACTCGGCCCGCCCTGAAGCTTTGTAGAGGGCGTGCTCCGGCCCGACGCCGGGGTAGTCGAGGCCCGCGGCGATCGAGCGCGTCTCCTCGATCTGGCCCCACTCGTCCTGCAGCACGTGGGTCTTGGCGCCGTGGAGCACGCCCACCTCCCCCTTGGCCAGCGAGGCCG
>WFPR01000006.1 GCA_015487455.1 Candidatus Bipolaricaulota bacterium | reverse complement strand
CGTACATCCTGCCCAAGCTCAGCTACGAGCCCTCGGCCGTCGTCTCCATCGGCCGTCCCGAGGACTACAAGGTCGGCGACATGCGGCTGCTGGAGGCCAAGCAGATCTACGTCTTCCGCACCTCGCACGGCTTTCAGGCCGTCTCGGCCATCTGCACCCATCTGGGCTGCTCGTATCGCCCGTTCGGGCCGCCCAACCCCCAGTACCCGCAGGTGCACGCCCTCTGTCCCTGCCACGGCTCGGTCTTCGCCCGCGACGGGCGGGTGCTCGACGGTCCCGCGCCCCGGCCGCTGCCCTTCTACCACATCGAGCTGACGCCCGACGGCCGGTTGCTCGTTGACAAGGGCGTCTTCCGGCCGACGGAGCCGCTGGCCCGCGCCTCCGGGGAGGGGATCGGGCACAACCTCTACTTCGACCCCGAGACGGGGACGTTCGTCGAGGGGCCGTACCCCGACGGCCGCGAGTGCGTCCCCTGCCTCAAGGGGGGCTGAGGCGAGGCGCGCGACGACTGACCGACCGACCGCCACCGAACCATGGAAGCCCGCTTCTACGGCCTGATCGACAAGCTGGTGCTGGCGTTGCAGGGGCTGCGGCGGAGCCGCCTCTGGCTCTCGATCTTCCGCCGGGAGCACCTTCCCCAGACCGAGGCGGACTACCTCGCCATGAACCGCAAGAACTTCTTCGTCCACATCCTCCCGGCCACCATCCACCGCAAGTCGCTGCCCCTGACGTACAGCTGGTTCTGGATGGGCGTGGTCGCCTTCTGGCTCTTCGTGATCCTCGTCTTCAGCGGGCTGTTCTTGATGTTCTACTACGTCCCGAGCGTGGAACGGGCCTTCGACTCGGTCCGCTACCTCATCAACACCGTGCCCCTGGGCCGCTTCATGAGGAACCTCCACAAGTGGGCCGGGGAGCTGATGGTGTTGGCCGTCTTCCTCCACATGCTGCGGGTCTTCTACACGGGCTCGTACCAGCGCCCCCGCGAGTTCAACTGGGTCATCGGGGTGCTGCTGTTCCTGGTCACGATCCTGTTCGCCTTCTCGGGCTACATCCTGCCGTGGGACCAGCTGGGCTACTACGCGGCGAAGATCGCCTGCAACATCGCCGAGAACACCCCGTTCGTGGGGGAGCAGGTGCGGTGGGGGCTGCTCGGGGTGGGCGACTGCAACAACCTCAACCAGTTCTCGCTCATCCGCTGGTACGTGATCCACGTGTTCTTCCTGCCGTTGGTGACCGTCATTCTGATCGCGCTGCACTTCTGGCGCATCCGCAAGGACGAGTACAGCCTGCCGCCGGAGCCGGGGCAGGGGGAGGGGAGGAGCTAAGAGGATGGCCATCGTCGGGACGCTCAAGACGTTCAAGGGCGGGCGCTACTTCCCCAAGCTCCCGGGGACCCCGCGGCTGCGGCTCGACCGGGCGCCCCTGCCCCGACGGGCGGTCGTGCCGCTGCGTCAGGGCTTCGGCGACGAGCCGGAGCCCTGGGTGGCCGTGGGCGACGCCGTGGAGGCGGGCCAGCCGCTGGCCCGCTCGGACGAGAAGCTCTGCACCCCCGTCCCGGCGCCCGTCTCGGGCGAGGTGGTCGCGCTCGAGGAGGGCGTCCACCCCCTCGACGGGCGGCCCACCCTCATCGCCGTCATCGAGGCGGACGGCCGGCCGGGCTGGCGGCCGCTCGAGCGCCCTGAGGGCAGCTACACGAAGTGGGGCCGGGAGGCGCTCGGGCGGGTGCTCTACGAGGCCGGGGTCACCGCCCTGCCCAAGGGCGGCTTCCCCACGGCCTTCAACTCCTCCGTCGCCGACGACCCCGGTGCCATCTCGTATCTGCTGATCAACGCCGTCGAGGCCGAGCCCTACGTCCGGGGCGATCTCGTCCTGCTCTATGAGGAATTTGACGCGTTCGTCGGCGGGATCAAGATCCTCAAGGAGGCGCTGGGGAACGTCGAGGTGCACATCGGGATCGGGCACGACCAGGCGCGCCTCTTCGAGGAGCTGGTGGCCCGCCTCGAGTACCACGACTGGGCCTACGTCCACCCGCTGCTCCCGAAGTACCCCCAGGGCGCGGACGAGGTGCTGATCAAGACGCTGCTCAACAGGGAGCTGCCCGTGGGACAGCCCCCCCAGGCGATCGGGGTGGTCGTCTGCGACGTGCAGACGGCCGTGGCCGCCTACGAGGCCGTGCTGGACGGGAAGCCCCTGATCGAGCGGGTGATCGCGTTCGGGGGCTCGGCCGTGGCGCACCCCCGCTGCGTCCGGGTGCGGGTGGGGACGCCGGTGGGCGACCTGCTGGAGGCGTTCAAGCACGAGCCGCCCGCCCGGGTGATCCTCAACGGCCCGCTGCGCGGCGTGGCCCCGGGCGACGTGGAGGTCCCCGTCACGCGGGAGGTCCGGGCGCTGACGCTGCTCAAGGAGCCGCCCGCCCCCGTCTCCACGGCGCTGCACGGGCCGGAGCGCCCCTGCATCCGCTGCGGCGACTGCTTGACCGTCTGCCCCCAGAACTTGAGCCCGATCGCGCTCTTCGAGGCGCTGGAGGCGGGCCGGTGGCGCGAGGCCGAGCGGACGCTGGCGCTGGAGGCCTGCATCGACTGCGGCCTCTGCAGCTACGTCTGCCCCGCGAAGCTCCCCCTGGCCGAGACGCTCCGGCAGGGCCAGCGCTGGCTCCGCGAGGAGCGCCTGCAGGAGGTGACCTGACCGCCTTGAACCCGACGACGGAAGCGACCCCGACGGAGACAGAGACGGAGGCCCCCAGGCGCCGGGTCGGGGTCGAGGCCGGAACAGAGATGGGAATAGTGAGGGGACGGCGGCCCGTGGGGAGCGCCCGCCGCGCGCCGTACTTGAGGTCGCGGCGGACCGTCGCCGCGATCTACGGGGCGCTGGCGCTGACGGCCCTGGTCGTCGTGCTGGCGGGGGCGGCCGCCCACGGGCTGGGCGCGCTGCTCCCGACGGTCGGGGCGGCGCTGGGCGGGGGGCTCGCCTGGGCGGCCTTCCGCTACGG
>WFPR01000005.1 GCA_015487455.1 Candidatus Bipolaricaulota bacterium | reverse complement strand
TCTGGACGACGTTCGGCCCCGACCAGATCGACCTCAACTACAGAAACCCTCAAGTGCTGCTCGAGATGCTCGACGTGATGCTCTTTTACGTCGAGAAGGGGGCGCGGGTGCTGCGCCTGGACGCGGTCGCGTACCTGTGGAAGGAGCCCGGCACGCCCTGCGTTCACCTCCCGCAGACGCACGCGTTGGTGAAGCTCTTCCGGGCCGTTTTGGATGGGGTCGCCCCCGGCGTGCTCCTCATCACGGAGACGAACGTGCCCCACCGCGAGAACGTCTCGTACTTTGGGGAGGGCGACGAGGCCCACCTCGTGTACAACTTCGCCCTCCCGCCCCTGGTGCTGCACAGCTTTCACACGGGGAGCGCCCGTCGACTGACCCAATGGGCCGAGGCTCTCATGGAGGGCGTCCCCGAGGGCTGCGCGTTCTTCAACTTCCTGGCGTCGCACGACGGGATCGGGCTGCTGCCCGCCCGCGGGATCCTGAGCGAGGGGGAGGTCGAGGCGCTCGTCCGGCGCACCCAAGAGCACGGCGGGCTCGTCTCCTATCGATCCGCCCCGCGGGGCGAGGAGCCCTACGAGCTGAACATCGCGCTCTACGACGCGCTGAACGACCCCTACGATTCCGACTCCGACGACGAGCGCGACGTGCGGCGCTTCCTGGCCGCCCACGCGATTATGCTGTCGCTCGCGGGCGTCCCCGCGCTGTACTTTCACAGCCTGGTGGGCTCGCGCAACTGCCATGAGTGCGTGCAGAGGACGGGCCATCCGCGGGCCATCCACCGCGAAAGGCTTTCTATCAACAATCTGGAGGCCGAGCTGAGCGACGAAGCGTCGCGAAGGGGGCGGGTCTTGCGGGGGCTGCTCCGGCTGCTCCGAGCCCGACGGCGGCACCCCGCGTTTCACCCCTTGGGGAAGCAGCGCGTCCTGAGCGTGGAGGAGGGCGCGTTCGCGCTGCTCCGCGAGGCCCCCGACGGGTATGACCCTGAGGTGCTGCTCGTGCTCGTCGACGTCTCGGGGCGCTCCCGAACCCTGAGCGTCGAGCGCACGCAGCTGCCCACCAGCGTTGAGCGCTGGCGGGACGCGCTCGACAGCGACGGGACGTTCTCCGTGCAGAACGGGGGACTGGTCGTGCCCCTGGGGGGCTATCAGGTGCGGTGGTTGGTCCCCTGTGGGGGGCTCAATCAGTCCATCCGGATGGGCATGCAGACGTACAAAAAGCCCTGATCCTCCTCGCCGCCCGCGGGCTCCAGCAGCCCGGCGCTCTCGGGGTCCTTGAGCCAGAGGGCGACTTCCGGGGACTTCATGCGCTTGAGCGCGTCGATCAGATATTCCCCGCGGAAGCCGATCGTGATGGGCTCGGCGGGCTTCAGCAGCGCCAAGCGCTCCTCCGCCTGCCCCTTCTCCGCCGACGAGGAGCGCACCACCAGCTCGGAGCCCTTCCCGCTGACCTCCAAGATGACGGCCCCCGACTCGGCCGCCGTGGTGATCTCGGCCCGCTGCAGCGCGTTCAAGAACGCCTCCCGATTGAGATAGAGCCCGATCGGGTTCTCGCGAGGGATGACCCGCTCAAAGTCCGGATACTCCTCTTGAATCAGCCGGGCCAGGAAGACGACCCGCCCGCTCTCGGTCACGAAGAAGAGGTGGCCCTCGCCCTGAGCGATCCGCACCGTCTCGTCCTCCAGCCCGCCCAGGATGCTCTGGAGGTCCTTCAGGGCGTCGGCGTCCACCAAGAACTCGCCGTCCTTGTGCGGCCCGGTGGGCTCCAGCGCGTCCTCCTTGAGCGCCAGGCGGTACCCGTTGGTGGCCACGAACTTGGCCGTCCCCCCCTGGACGAGGATGTCCACGCCCGTGAGGTTGAGGCGCGAGGTCTCGCGAGCGCTCATGGCGGCGAACGTCACCAGCTCCAAGGCGCGCTGCAGCCGTTCCCGACGGATTCGGGCGACCGTCCCCTCGTCGCCCGGCACCCCGGGGAGCTCGGGGTAGTCCTCCAGCGGCAGGAGCAGCAGCTCGAAGGCGCTGTTGCCCGACCGGATCACGACCTTCTCCCCGCCCTCGTCCAGGCGCACCTCGACGCGCTCGTCGGGCAGGGCGCTCACGATCTTGGTGAGCAGCTGCCCCTGGAGCACGCAGGCCCCGGTCCCCGCTTGCGTCTGGCCCCCCTCCACGGGGAGGGTCACGATCACGGCCTTCTCCAGGTCCGTGGCCGTAAGCTTGAGCTGGGCGTCCGAGTCGAGCTCGAGCTTGACGCCCGCCAGGATGGGCATCGTCGAGCCCGAGCCCAGCGCCCTCCCCACGGCCTTCAGGCCGAACGCCAGCTCCGACTTGTCGCAGACGAACTCCACGTCGATCCTCCCTTCTCCTTCAGCCATCGCGTCCAGACGGCGACGACCTCCTGAAAGACCGCCTCCGGGGCGCGCGTCCCGTCCACGCGCACGATCTCCCCGCGCCGTCGGGCCAGCTCCCGATAGCCCCGCTCCACGCGCTTGAAGAAGGCGAGCCCCTCGCCCTCCAGCCGGTCGGAGGGCCGCCGCCGAAGGCGCCGGAAAGCCTCCTCGGCGGGGACGTCCAACCAGAAGACGAGGTCGGGCCGCAGCCCCCCCGTAGCCCGCGCGTTGAGCGCCTCCACCTCCTCGAGCGGGAGCCCCCGCCCGTAGCCCTGGTACGCCACGCTCGAGTAGTCGTAGCGCTGGCACACGACGGCCTCGCCGCGGGCCAGCGCGGGCCGGATGACCCGCTCCACCAGCTCGTGCCGGGACGCCTCGTAGAGGAACAGCTCCGTCCAGGGCTGCGGCTGGAAGCGCTTGTCGAGGAGCAGCCCGCGGACGCGCTCCCCCAGGGGCGTCCCCCCCGGTTCCTCGACCGCCGTGACGCGATGCCCCTCCCGACGCAGATAGCTGGAGAAGCGCCGCGCCTGGGTGGTCTTGCCGCTGCCGTCGAGCCCCTCGAACACCACGAACACCCCGCGGGTCATGCGTGGATCTCGCGCTCCTGGGCCCGATCCCCCGTCAGCAGGTGCCAGAACAGCAGTCCGGTCCCCGTCACGATGAACACATCCGCCAGGTTGAAGGTCGGCCAGCGCAGCGTGGGCGACAGCCCCACGTC
>WFPR01000004.1 GCA_015487455.1 Candidatus Bipolaricaulota bacterium | reverse complement strand
CCCCTCCCGGCGCAGTTGGGTGAGGGTGGGCATCTCCCCCTCAAGCGCGCCGAAGGCCAGCTCGGGGGGCACGGAGTCCAGCCCGACGAGCAGCACGCGGTTGATCGCGCCCATGACGGGCGCTATTCTAGTAGCCCGTTCAAGATTGAGCAAAGGATTGACGTTTTTGCTTGTTTCGCGCAGCAAGGCGGGAGATGGCCAATCGGGCTCAAGACTGGCTCAAGCAGGCGGAGCGGGATCTGGAGGTGGCCGAGGCGGCCCGGCAAGCCGGGTGGCACGAATGGGCTTGCTTCGCCGCCCAGCAGGCGGCCGAAAAGGCCGTAAAAGCCTTGCACCTCCACCTTGGCCAGGAGGTCTGGGGCCACGTCGTGGCCCGGTTGCTCCGCGAGCTGCCCGAACGCGTCCACGTCCCCGAGGAGCTGATCCAAAAAGCCCAGGTGCTCGACGGCTTCTACATCCCCCCGCGGTACCCGAACAGCCATCCTGAGGGGGCGCCCTTCGAGCACTTCGGCCCGCTGCAGAGCGAGGAGGCCGTGCGCTATGCCCGTGAGGTCGTTGCGTTCGCCCGTGCTCAGATGGCCCACGGCCCGCGAGACGGTTGAGGCCCTCCGCCGCTGGGCCGCCCGGCTCGCCCGGGAGCGCCCCGAGGTCGTCCGAGTGGGCTACTTCGGCTCGTACGCCCGCGGGGACTGGGGCGTGGGCAGCGACCTCGACGTCTTGATCGTCGTCGAGGAGGCAGAAGAGCCCTTCGAGCGCCGCCGGGCGCGCTACCTGCCCGACCCCCTGGCGCTCCCCGTCCCCGTGGACCTCTGGGTCTACACGGAGGCGGAATGGGCTCGACTGAAAGCCAAGGCGAGCTTCCCCCGCACCGTGGAGCGCGAGATCGTCTGGGTGTGCGAAGCCGAAGCGGGCGATGGGGGATGAGGCGCCTAAATGCAAGATGAAATCGTCTCGCCCTACAAGGGCACGCTGAAGGAGCTCTTGGTCGACGAGCGGCGGGCGGAGGAGCTGCGGGCGGAATTTGTCGAACTCCCGTCGTGGGACCTCACGCTGCGTCAGGTCTGGGATTTAGAGCTGCTGCTCAACGGCGCCTTCTCCCCCCTCGAGGGCTTCCTGACGAGGGGCGACTACGAGGGGGTCGTGAAGCGCATGCGCCTCCAGGACGGCACCCTCTGGCCGATCCCGATCGTGCTGGACGTCCCCTTTGAGTTCGCCGACAAGCTCTCAAAGGGCGATCGCGTCGTGCTGAGACACCCCGAGGGCCTCCCGCTGGCCGTCCTCACCGTGGAGGCCGTTTGGGAGCCCGATCGTCTTGAAGAGGCCCGGCTCGTGTACGGGACGGACGACGAGGCCCACCCCGGCGTCTTCCGGCTGCTCCACGAGACGCACCCCGTCTACGTCGGCGGCCGCGTCGAGGGGCTCGAGCTGCCCCCCCACCACACCTTCAAGCCCTTGAGGCACACGCCCCGTCAGCTGCGGGCGCTCTTTCGGCAGAGGGGCTGGACCCGCGTGGTGGGCTTCCAGACCCGCAACCCGATGCACAGGGCCCACGTCGAGCTGACGAGGCGGGCCATGGAGGAGGCGCAGGGGGCGCTGCTCATCCACCCGGCCGTCGGGCGCACGAGCCCGTACGACCTCGACTACTTCACCCGGGTGCGCTGCTACCAAGCCGTGCTCAAGCAGTACCCCCAAGATCGCGTTCAGCTGAGCTTGCTGCCCCTGGCGATGCGGATGGCCGGGCCCCGGGAGGCCCTCTGGCACGCCATTATTCGCAGAAACTACGGGTGCACGCACTTCATCGTCGGGCGGGACCACGCCGGGCCGCGCCGCCCCGACGGGACGCCCTTCTACGAACCCTACGCCGCCCAGGAGCTGGCCAAGAAGCACGAGGAGGAGCTGGGCGTTCAGATCTTGGCTTATGAGGAGATGGTCTACGTCGCGGGACAAAGGCGCTACGTCTTCCGCTCGGAGGTGCCCGAGGGCGCTCAAGTGCTTACGCTCTCGGGGACGGAGTTGCGCCGACGGCTGCGCCGCGGCGAGCCCCTCCCCGACTGGTTCACGTACCCGGAGGTCGTTCGGGAGCTGAAGCGGGCCTACCCGCCGCCCGCCGAGCAGGGCTTCACGATCTTCCTCACGGGCCTCTCGGGGGCCGGGAAGTCGACGATCGCGGGCGTGCTCTTCGCCAAGCTGATGGAGCTGGGCACCCGGCCCGTCACCCTCCTGGACGGCGACATCGTGCGACGGTATTTGAGCCAGGAGCTGGGCTTCACCCGCAAAGATCGCGAGATGAACGTGCGCCGGGTCGGCTTCGTGGCCGCCGAGATCACGAAGAACGGCGGGATCGCGATCTGCGCCCTGATCGCGCCGTACCGCTCCGTAAGGCGGGAGGTGCGCGAGCTCGTTTCACAATATGGGGGCTTCGTCGAGGTGTACGTGGCCACGCCCTTGGAGGTGTGTGAGAAGCGGGACCGCAAGGGGCTCTACGCCAAGGCGCGCGCCGGGCTCATCAAGCACTTCACGGGGATCGACGACCCCTACGAGCCGCCGGAGGCCCCCGAAGTGATCGTCGACACCACGGAGCTGACGCCGGAGGAGGCCGCCCAGCGGGTGTTGAGCTATTTAGCCAAGCAGGGCTACCTCCCCGCCGCTGACGGCGTCGACGTTTGCAGCTCGACGGGTTGACCCCTACGCTGGGGGCGGTGATGCTCAATGAAAGCCGTGCACGAGGAGCGCCAAGCGAAAAACGTCCCGCCGGGGCCGATGAGCTTCGAGGAGTATTTGGAGTGGCTCGACGAGGACACCTGGGCCGAGTGGGTCGACGGGGAGGTCGTGATGCTCTCGCCTGCGAACACGCGGCATCAAGATATTGCGGGGTTCCTGTTCAGCGTCCTGCGGACCTATGCGGAGACGAAGGGCTTAGGAAAGGTGCTCAGCGCCCCCTTCCCGATGAAGCTGGGGGCCGTCCGCCGGGGGCGCGAGCCCGATATTTTATTCGTCGCTAAGGAGCACATCGATCGCCTTAAAGACACGCATCTGGACGGCCCGGCGGATCTCGTCGTGGAAATCGTCTCCCCCGACAGTCGCTTAAGGGACCGCGGTGAGAAGTTCGCGGAGTACGAGGCGGGCGGGGTTCGCGAGTATTGGCTCATCGACCCCGACGAGCAACGGGCCGACTTCTACGTGCTGGGGGAGGACGGCCGCTACGAGCGCCGCCGCCCCCAAGAGGGCGTGTATCGCTCTGAGGCCCTGAAGGGCTTTTGGCTCCGGGAGGACTGGCTCTGGCAGGAGCCGCTCTCGCCCACCCTGAGCGTGCTTAAGGAGCTGGGGGTGCTCGGGTGATGGGGGAGGTCTATGTCGAGCTGGAGCTAGAGAACTACGCCGATCGGGTCCTGGCCCGGCGGGGCTATTTGAAGGAGGAAGAGGTCCGCTCGGCCACGGTGCGGGTGCTGGCCGACACGGGGGCGACGTTGCTCGTGCTCCCCGAGGATTTGGTGGACGCGCTGGGGCTGGAGCGCATGGGCAAGATCATCGTGGTGTACGCCGACGAGCGCAAGGAGGAGCGGGCGACGGCGGGGGTGGTCACCGTTCGGGTCGGTAATCGCAGCATGGAGACGCGCTGCGTGGTGGGCCCGCCGGGCTCGGAGCCCCTCCTCGGCCACGTCATCCTTGAAGAGCTGGACCTCGTCGTCGACCCCCGGGAGGGGAAGCTCGTCCCCCGGCCCGAGTCGCCCTACTTCCCCACCCTGAAGCTCAAATGAGTGAGGGAGGGCAAGCTCAGACAGAGGGTAAAAGCAAAGCATGGGCGTCGTCTACGTCGAGGGGAAGGTCCGCGGGCCGAACTTCGAGCCGTAATGTTCGCTTGACAAACAAACGAAATGGGTGTAAGGTGGGCCCCGCCATGGAAGCGCGAGCGTCGACGGTCCCGTCCCCGGTCGGGCTCTCGTCCGCCCTGAGGGGGTTTCGGTACTTCAAGCCCGCCAAGCGGCTCAAGCAGTACTTCATGCTGGAGGCGCTCGCCCGACAGGAACTCGAAGGGCTCACCCAGCGGACGCTGGGTCGGCTGGCCGGACTCTCCCCGGCGGTGGTCAACCAATATCTCCTTGAGTTCGTGCAACAAGGGCTCGTGGAGCGCGTCCCCCTCAACCGGCGGGACTTCGCGTATCGCCTCACGCCCAAGGGGGAAGCCCGCCGACGGGAACTCATGGTCGCCTACATTCGCGAAACCTTCCAGCTGTTCCAGCACGGGAAGGCGGAGCTGGGGCGCGTCCTTCAGGAGCATCAGCGGCGCTTTGACCTGAGGACGATCGTCTTCTACAGCGCCGGTCAGGTCACGGAGGTGCTCCTGCAAGCCCTCGAGGGGACGACGCTCAACCTCCTCGCCATCGTCGATGACGACCCGGCCAAGCAGGGCAAGCCCTTCTTCGGCTATCCCGTCATCGCCTGCGACGACATCCTCAAGCTCAGACCTAAACCCGATGCCGTGATCGTTACGACGTTCCGCTACCGGGATCAAATTTACGAGAGGCTGGAGCCCGTAAAAGCTCAAGGCATCCGCGTGTTGGGCTTTTAAAGGAGGCCCTCGATGGCGGTGAACGTCCCCGCAAGCGAGCTTGAAGCGCTTCAGGCCCTTCCGGCTCAGGACCTGCTCGCCTGGGCCGTCGAGCGTTTCCATCCTCACCTCAAGCTCGCCTGCAGCTTCAGCGCCGAGGACCTCGTGGTGCTGGACATGCTCACCCAGCTTGTAGAAGCCCCTCGGGTGTTCACGCTGGACACGGGCCGCCTCCATCAGGAGACGTACGATCTCGTTGACCGGGTGCGAGAGCGCTACGGCCTCGAGATCGAGGTGTACTTCCCCGACTTCGGGGCCGTCGAACGGATGGTGCGGGAGCACGGGATGAACCTCTTTTACAAGAGCGTGGAGCTGCGCAAGCTCTGCTGCCGGGTGCGCAAGGTGGAGCCCTTGAAGCGAGCCCTAAAAGGCGTCAAGGCGTGGGTGACGGGTCTGCGGCGGGAGCAGAGCCCCACCCGCGCCGGGCTCCAGAAGGTCGAGGTCGACGAGGCCCACGGCGGCCTCTTGAAGCTCAATCCCCTGGCCGACTGGACCCGGGAGGACGTCTGGCGCTACGTGCGGGAGCGCAACCTGCCGTACAACGCCTTGTACGATCGCGGCTTCAAGAGCATCGGATGCGCCCCCTGCACCCGCCCCGTGGGGCCGAACGAGCCGGAGCGGGCCGGGCGCTGGTGGTGGGAGTCCCCCGACACGAAGGAGTGTGGCCTGCACGTGCGCTCGTGACCCGATCGAACGCATGGGCAACGAGGCGAGGGAGCGAACCCACCCACGGAGGAGGAAGAAAGGAGGCAGGAGCGATGCGGGTCTTCATCGCGGGCATCGACGGGTATCTGGGGTGGTCGCTCGCGCTGTACCTGGCCGCGCGCGGCCACGAGATCGCCGGGGCAGATTTGTTCCTGAGGCGCCAATGGGTGGAAGAGATGGGCTCTTGGAGTGCCACCCCCATCCGTTCCATGGAGGAGCGCCTCCAGGCGTTCAAGGAGCGCTTTGGCAAGGAGATCTTGTTCAAGAAGGGAGACCTGCGCGACTACGCGTTCGTCGAGGGCTTCTTTCGGGAGTTTCAGCCCGAGGCGATCGTCCACTTCGGCGAGATGCCCTCGGCCCCCTACTCCATGATCGACGTCCACCACTGCGTCTTCACCCAGACGAACAACATCGTCGGCACCCTCAACATCCTCTACGCCATGAAGGCCGTCTGCCCCGAGGCGCACCTGGTGAAGCTGGGCACGATGGGCGAGTACGGCACCCCCAACATCGACATCCCCGAGGGCTTCTTCGAGATCGAGTACAAGGGCCGCAAGGACGTGCTCCCCTTCCCGCGGCAGGCGGGCTCGTGGTACCACTGGTCCAAGGTCCACGACTCGAACAACATCATGTTCGCCTGCCGCATCTGGGGCCTGCGCTCCACGGACATCATGCAGGGCGTGGTCTTCGGGACCCGCATCGACGAGATGGGCGACGACGAGCGGCTGCTCACCCGCTTCGACTTCGACCAGTGCTTCGGGACCGCCGTGAATCGCTTCTGCGCTCAGGCCGTGATCGGCCACCCCCTGACCCCCTTCGGCAAGGGCCACCAGAAGCGGGG
>WFPR01000003.1 GCA_015487455.1 Candidatus Bipolaricaulota bacterium | reverse complement strand
GGCTCGTTGGCCCGCAAAGCCCCCATGCTGGTTCTCACCAACGGGCTCGGACAGACCTTGGCTTTTCTGCTTTCCAAGGCCAAGCGCTATGACCCTTCGGCGAGGCGCAAGCCGGAGGCAAGGGCGCATGACCTGCTCTACACCCATCTCTCCCGCTGGGTGCTGGAGCAGCTGCGGGTGGGGGTCGGGCAGGGCCAAGGGGATCTTTTGGAATGGGTGTTAAGCACGGACAGCGCGGGCTACCGGCGGGCGACGGCCGAAGCGTTGGCGTACCTAAACTGGCTGAAACGCTTCGCGGAGGCGAAGCTGCCGACGGAGGAGGGGGACTGAGCCGTGCCGCGCGGACGCAAGCCCCAACCCCGGCGAGAGGGTGAGCCGACGACGATTATCCCGTTGCCCGAGTCGGTTCGGCGCACCCTCCAAGCGCATACACCCTGCGCGAACTTGGGGCTTCAGCTGGATCGCTTCCTGGAATGGTCCGCGGGCTGGCAGAAGCTAGCCGACCGAAGCCGGGAGCGCTACGCGGAAAGCCGTCAAGGTCGCAAGCAGCTCGTCTACCGTGCCCCGGACGTCCTCCAAGCTTACCTAGAGCGCTTTCGAGCGCTCTTGCGGGAACTCAATGCCCAAGAGCGCATCTTGGAGACGAGGACGCGGGTGGTCGTGGGTCTGGGGGCGGAGAGCGTGTTGGAGACGAACATTCGGCTCCACTCGGTGCATGGCTTCCCCGTGATCCCGGGCAGCGCGCTCAAGGGGCTGGCCCGGGCCGCCGCTCGCCTCCTCGAGGGGAGGGATGGAGCCGACGACGCCTTCGTCGACGTCTTCGGAGCGGGCACCCCCGAGGCCCGACGGGGCGGGGTGCTCTTCCTTGACGCCGTTCCTCAAGACCCAAAGCGTCTCGTCTTGGATCTAGACGTCATGACCCCCCACTACGCTCCCTACTATCAGGGCAACGAGCCGCCGGCCGACTACCACAACCCGAACCCCATTCCCTTCCTCACGCTGGCCGTCGGGGTTCCCTTCCTCTTCGCGTTGGCGCCCGCCGAAGGGTCAGGCGATAGCGAGGGAGCGGAACGGGTCCGTCAGGCGTGGGCGTGGCTGGAACGAGGGCTTCTAGAGTTGGGCTTGGGGGCGAAGACGACCGCGGGCTACGGCCTGTGGCGCCCGCCTTCTCCTTCCTCGCCACAGGACGCTCTTCCCGCTCAAGATCGACCGGAAACCTCAAAGCCCACCGTGGAGGTCCATTGGGTCGATCCGGGAGCTCTCAAGGCCGGAGCGCGGGACCTTTGGGCCGAAGTGGTCGATCTCAGCTCTCGTCCCATCCGGGTGAGGCTCTTCGTGCGGGGCTGGGAGGATCGCACTTTCCCCTGCGGCGGGGTCTCCCCGATGGGGCTCCAAGTGGGCCAAAAGCTGCTCGTGGAAGTCGCTGATTTCGATCCGCGCACGCGAGAACCCCGCATGTTGAGGGCTCAGCGGATCTTTTGAGGGCGAGCGATGGTGTGAGCTTTTGAGCCGACCGCCTTAATCAACCCTAGGTCGGTTGCCTCAGGATGGGGACCGTTGAGCTTCTACACTGATCGGGGATCGGGGTCGACGAGCGACCCGCGTCCGCGGAATGAGACATGGAAGACGCACAGGGCAAGCGAAGAGGTGAAGCGAGAACATGCCCACGAGGACCTTGCTGAGCTTCCTCGGGCCGCGGGAGTATCGGACGATCACGTACGTTTGGGAAGGGACCGGGGGTGCGCAGAAGGTCACCACAGACCTCTTCCCCGAGGCGGCCGCCCGCTTCTTCCAACCGGATCGGGTGCTCCTCGGGGTGACCCCGACGGTGCGGGACTCGGAGAACGTCCAACGGCTGAAGGCCAGACTGTCAGGCTTCGGCCTAGAGCTATTGGAGATCCCCGAGGGGCGGTCGGAGGAGGAGTTGTGGCGGCTGTTCGAGCGGGTCGCCGATGCCGTGGACGAGGGCGAAGCGCTCGTCTTGGACGTCACCCACGCGTTCCGCTCCCTGCCGCTGATGGCCTTCACCGTCGCGGCGTACCTGCGCCGGACGAAGCGGGTCACCGTCGAACGCGTCGTGTACGGGGCCTATGAGGCCCGGGAGCCCCTTCGGGACGGGGAGCCGCGGCCCGAGGACCGGGCACCCGTGTTCGACCTGACCGCGCTGCTCGACTTGCTCGACTGGCTCAGCGGAGCCGAGGGCCTCCTCCAGCGGGGGGAGGCCCACAGCCTCGCGCAGAAGCTCAAGGAGACCCACGACCGCCTGTGGCGGGCGCGGACGGGCCGGGGCCGGAACGTCCTGCCGGAGGAGCTTCCCCGGGCCATCAAGAAGGCGGCCCACAAGTTGGAAGCCCTCGGCCTGGCGTTGCAGCTCAGCCGCCCCCGGGAGGTGATGGGGCGCGCGGCCGAGCTGCAGGCGGCCCTGGCCGACGCGGAGAAGGAGGTGCAGCGCTGGGCCCGACCCTTTGCCGTCATCCTCGGACAAGTCCGCGCCGAGGCGGAAACGCTGGCGCACCGGGAGCCGGACCGCTTGGACGCGGAAACGCTTCGCAGACAGCGGGAGCTGATCGAGTACGCGCTGGGCAAGGGGTTGATCGTCCAGGCCGTCCTCATGGCGCGGGAGTGGTTGGTCAACTGGGCCGCCCTCCGGCGCGGCGAGGGCGACTGGCTCAAGCGGGAGTACCGCGAGAGCGAGCTGGAAAGGGCGCTGGGGGCAGCCGCCCGGGCGCTGCGCGATCCGCAGCTCGAAGGCCAACTGCCCGAGTGGTTTCGTCGGCTGCCCCGGCATCGGGAGGCGGCAACCCAGTGGGATTGGCTGAACGAGTTCCGCAACGACCTCGCCCACTGCGGCTTCCGCGAGGGGGCCGCGCCCAGCTTAAGCCTGGAGAGGAAGGCGAAGGCGGAACTGCTGGAGCGCTTGAACGCGTTGTGGGAAGGAGAGCCCTCGCCTCCGACCTCGGCCCTGTACGGCGAGCGGGTGGTGCTCGATTTGGGCTCCCTCTACGAGGGGGAGACCGCCAAGCTCGACGAGCTTCCGCTCTATTTGGAAAGGGCCAAAGCCCAAGCCGGGGAGGGCCAGGACGTCGTGCTCACGGGAGCAGCCCCCATCTGGCTGTACCTGGCCGTCGCGCACGCGCTCCACGGCCAAGCCCGTCGGCTTTGGTACGCCTCGCCCGTCACCGGCGAGGTCCTCGTGTTCGATCATTCGCCCCGATAACGAACGTGTGAACGCGTGAGGTGAAGCGCCCATGACGGTTCGCGTCCGCCTCTCCCTCGACCGCCCCACCGGCAACTTCTGGGTGGACACCGGCCTGGTGGTGCTCCTCCAGCAGTTCGGCGAGGGGGAGCACGCCGCAGACGACGTGCTGCAGTGGCTGCTCTCGCGACTGGTCCAGCCCAGCGGCAACAAGGGCGAGTACTACGACGAGGCCACCGGGCAAGTCCGGGAATACGACAAGGTGAACTGGGTCTATCCCACCAGCCTCTTCATCAAGGTCTCGGGCTCGGCCCCCAAGGTCAAGATCAACAGCAAGGTATACCTCGCCCGGCCGCCTGCATTTGAGCTGTCCCTCAAGCTCAGCAAGAAACCCGGCCCCTGCGACCTCTGCGGCGAGGAGGCCCGCCTGACCGACGCCAAGATGTGGATGTACCCCTTCGTGGTCGACCCGCAGAAGTTCGGGACCTTCTACCCCGGCACCAAGCGGGGGCTTCGGCTCTGCGCCCGCTGCGCCCTGGCGGGGCTGGCGGGGTACTTGGGCTGGCTCTGGAAGGCCCAAGGACGCGACGCGCTGCACGTCTTCCTCTTCCACTCGGAGCTGCGGGAGCTGGCCCGGCTCCATCGGGAGGTCCTCGAGCCGCTGCGCATCCGGGGCGGCCGGAGCGGCCCCGCCCCCGTCGCCTTCGCCGGCCCCTACGTCCACGAGACGACGCTGGGCCTCCTCCTGGAGCTCTTCCGGCACGTGCGGGCGTCCGATCGGCTCTCGGAGGAGGCGCGCGAGCTGCTGGCCACGCTCCTGGGCGCCGTCCCCTCGGCCTCGCCCTCGGCTTCGGCCCCGGCCCCCATCGCGCTCTACGCGGTGACCGGGACGCCCGGAAGGGCCTTTCAGATGAGCGCGCTGCGGGAGTTCTCCAGGCTCCAGCGGCTCTATCGCTTATACGAGAAGTGGGTCGAGCTTCTCGCTCAAGAGCACGTTGACCCAAACCCGGAGCAGCGGCTGGCCCGGATCTTCAGGCAGTTTTGGGCCCAGCAGGGGAAGACCCGCGAGACCCTCTGGCGCGACAGGATCGCCCGGGAGATCCTCGAGTTCGGCGACCCGCTCCCCTTCGTGGAGCAGTTTCTCTTCGAGGCGCGCGCGAAAGAAAGCCATCCCCGCCCCCTGGTGGGGGGCACGCTTGCGGTGCTAGACCATTATGCACGGGAGGTGCTCAAGATGGACGAGCAGTTCCAACGGACGCTGGCGGGGTTCGGACACGCGCTGGGAGGGGCCGCCCACGAGCACAACGAAATGGGCCTGCTCTACGCCCTGCGCAACGCCAAAAACCCCGAGGACTTCTACCAGATGCTCAACGACGCGCAGTTCCGGCTTGCCCTAACGATCCCCGAGGCGCTCCTGCGGGTCGAGAAGGGGGAGCGCATCGCGGGCGTCCCGTGGCGGCGGGTGAAGACCCTGCTGTCCATCTACGCCATGAACGCGTACCTGCGCCGAGGCGCGCCCCACCAGCCGACGGAGGCCGACGCGGAGGGGGAGATAGAAATAGAACAGGAGGGCTGAAGCATGACCCAGGCTCAGGCTCAGACTCAACGCGGAAACGCGAGCCAGGCGATCGTCATCGGGTACCTGACAAAGGTGTCGGTGGCCAACGTGAACGCCTCGCACACCGAGGGCAACGTGGTCGTGGCCAAGAAGGCCACGCTGCCCGACGGGAGCGCGGTGCCGTACATCTCCGGGCAGGCCCTGCGGCGGATGCTCCGGGATCGGCTGGAGGAGCTGGGCTACCCGCTCTCGGAGCCGTTCGCCCAGACCAGCGGCCAGGAGGTCACGCCGCCGGTGCGGCCGTGGGAGTTCATCGATGAGGATCTCTTCGGGTATCTGGACCCCTCGGGCGGGCGGCGGCGCACCTCGCCGGTGCGCGTCTCGGCGGCCGTCGGGCTCTTTCCCTTCCAGGGCGATCGGGACCTGGGCACCCGCTCCTTCGAGCGCTTCGGGCGCGAGATGGCCGCCGGCGGCAACATGTTCGAGACGGAGCTGTACGCGAACCTCTTCCGGGGCACGCTGCTGGTCGAGCTGGACCGGGTGGGCACGTTTCAAGACCTCGAGCTGGGCGAGCAAGACCTTCCCGACTCCCTGCAGAGGGTCGAGGGGCCGAACGGCCGGTGGCACACGGCGCTGCCCCCCGAGGAGCGCCGCAGGCGGCTGCAGACCCTCTTGGAGGCCCTCAACCTCCTCTGGGGCGGGGGGCGCACCGCCCGCCTGCTGGCGGACCTCTCGCCCAAGTTCCTGGCCTACGCCCGGCTGCGCGTCAAGCACCCGATCTTCCTGGAGGCGCTCGTGGCCCGCTACGAGGACGGGCACTACGCGCTGGAGCTCGAGCCCCTCCGAAACGCGCTCCGCAAGGTCGACGGCTATCGGGAGCGCGTGCTCTTCGGGCTGGAGCCGGGCCTCTTCGGCAACGAGGCGGAAGTCCGGGCGGCGCTGGGCGAGTACGGGACGGTGCTCCCCGTGCACGAGGCGCTCGCCCAGGCGAAGCGGGACGTCGAAGGGCTATGGAGCGCGAGCGGGTCGTAGTCGTAGCCGTGCGGGTGCGGGCCCCGGTGGCCTCCTTCCGGCGCCCTTTGGATCATAACTACCAGCGCACGCTGCCCCTGCCCCCGCCGACGACGCTCCTCGGGATCGCCGGGGCGGCGCTGGGCTTGTCGGACCGGGAGCTCTGGGCCGCCGACAGCCCCCTCCTCGGGCTTGCGGTCTCGGCCTGGATGGAGGAGGAGCCCGGGCGCGCCCGCGACATGTGGACGGTGCTCAAGGTCAAGAACGCCAAGATCGAGGCGCGCTCGCCGTACCTCCGGGAGCTGCTGTTCTTCACGCGCTACACGCTGCTCTACGGCTGTGCCCCCGACTCGGACCCGGGCCCCGCCGAGGGCGGGACGGGCGCGCGCGGGACGCTCTTGGCGGAGCTGGAGGGGGCGTTCCGCGATCCCGCCTACCCGCTCTCCCTGGGGCGGGAGGACGAGCTCCTGCTCGTGGAGGACGTTCGGCTCGAGGAGGCTTCGTCGGGCGAGCCGCGCTTCCGGGGGACCGCGCTGCCGGGCGACGTGCGGCGGATGCCCGGCCTGCGGCCCATCTTGGAACCCGGCGCCTCCTTCGAGCCCCCCGCGGTGGAGACGCTCCCCTTGGCCTTTCGCGTGGACGCCAAGGGGATTCGCCACCCGGAGCGCTCCATGCCTCTGAGCTTCCTGCCCCTCGGGGTGGAGCTGGAGGTCCCGGAGCTGAGGGGGCGGGCCTTGGCGCTTCGGGGGAGGAACTTCGTATGGCTGAACGCCCCCTCCTAGCGAAGGTCCAACCCGAGGTGGCCCTGCGGGACCACCTGGCCGAGGTGACGGCGCTGGGGGCGGAGCTCGCCCGGCGGCTCCGGCTGCCGGAGCCCCTCCGGACCAAGGCGCTGATCGCCTGCGCCCTGCACGACATCGGGAAGGCGACCGTGAGCTTTCAGCAGTACCTCCGCGGGGAGCGCCCGAGGGCCTACCCCCACGCGCTGGCCTCGCTGCCGTTCGTGCTCGTTCTGGAGGGCTTATGGAATCGCGCGCTGGGGCTGGAACCCGTGCACTACGAGGCTTCGGCCACGGTGCTCACGCACCACTCTCCCCTAAGTCCGCGCTTGTATCGGGGCTACGAGAAGCCCGACTACCACCCCGGGCTTCCGCGGGCGCTGCGCGACGTGTGGGCGCTGCTGCGGGAGGCCGGGGTGGAGGGCCTGCCGTCGGCGGAGGCGTTCTGGCAGACGATGCAGCCGTTGTTGGAGGTCTCCCCGGCGGCCCTGCTGGAGGAGCCCTGGGAGGTCCGCGGGGAGAGGAGGACGCTGCGCGGCGTCCTCCAGACGTTGGCCGCGGAGGACTTCGCCGACGTCAAGGCCGTGCTCCACCTGGCGGACTGGCTGGCCTCGGCCCGGAGAACAACCCCACGGGCGATCTTCTTAAGCGGGAGGCGTTCCACGGTCGCGGTCGAGCGGCACGTCCGGGGGCTCGGGGCACCGCTTCGGGCCTTCCAAAGGGAAGCCCGCCGCCGGGCGCGGGCCGACGTCCTGTGGCTGCGGGCCCCCACGGGCACGGGCAAGACGGAGGCCCTCCTGCTGTGGGCCGACGGCGGGCGCGCGGAGCGGCTCCTTTATCTGCTGCCCACCCAGGCCACGACCGACGCCATGTGGCGTCGGCTATGCGGGATTTACGGCGCCGACGCCGTGGGCCTGGCCCACGGGCGGGCCGCCTACGTGCTCCGGTGCGAAGCCGACGAAGACCCCCTCGACTCGCGCCTGTTCGGCTCGGTCTTCGCCAAGCCCGTGGGGGTGGCCACGCTCGATCAGTATCTGCTGGCCCACCTGAACGGGCGCCACTGGGAGGAGCGCCGGGCGCTCGCCCGCCGGGCCACGGTCGTGTTGGACGAAATCCACGCCTACGAGCCCTACACGCTGGGGCTGCTGCTCGAGGCGCTGGAGCGGGAGCGCCCGGCGCGGCTGGCCCTCGCCAGCGCCACGCTCCCGGAGCCCCTGCTTAAGCTCTTCCCCGAAGGCTCGTTGGTAGAGGCCGAGCCCGAGCTGTGGCACCGCCGCCGCCACCGGCTGGAGCTGCACGACGGGACGCTCCTGGAGGGCGGCGTCCGGACGGCTCTGGAGGCCGCCCGGGCCGGGCGGGCCGTGCTCGTGGTCGCCAACACCGTCCGGGACGCGCAGGCGTTCTACGAGCGGCTCCGCGAGGCGGGTTGGGCGCGGGAGAGAAGGGAGCTGCTGCACGCCCGCTTTATCCTCCGCGATCGACGGGCGAAGGAAGCCCGCATCTCCGCGCCCGGGGCGGGGACGATCGTGGTGGCCACCCAGGTCGTGGAGGTGAGCTTGGACATCTCCTACGACGTGCTCGTCACGGAGCTGGCGCCCGTCGACGCGCTGGTGCAGCGGATGGGGCGCGTCAACCGCCGGGGCGAGGGGCCCCCGGCCCCCGTTTGGGTCTTCCGTCCGGGGTCCGAGGGGGCCGAGCGCGTCTACGGCCGGGAGCTCCTCGAGTGGAGCGCCGAGTTGCTCGCCGGCCTCCCCCCGGAGCCCACCGACGCGGACTGGGCGCGGGTCACCCATCGGCTCTACGAGCGGGCGACGGCCGCCGAGCGCTGGCGGGGGGAGCTGGCCGAGGGCCGCGAGACGTTGGCGCACGTGCGGCGCACCCTGGGCTGCTACACGATCGACCTCGGGGACGAGGAGCTGCGGGCGCGGTTTACGGCCCGGCGCGGGACGATCGCCGTCGAGGTGCTTCCGGAGCCGTTCCGGGAGGAAGCCTACGCGCTCAAGGAGCGGGGCGAGGGCTGGCGGCTCCCCGAGCTGCTGGTGCCGGTGCCCCTCTGGTGGCTGACGCGCTTCCCGGAGGCGTTTGCCCCCGTCTCCGACCTCGGCGTCGTGCAAACGACGCTGCCCTACGATCCCGAGCGGGGCCTCCGATCCCCCCTGGACGCCGAAGCCAGCGAGGCCCAAGGGCCTCGGGCGGAGATGTGGTGAGGCAAGGAAGGCAGGCAGGACAGGAGCCGTGGAGCGGGTAACGGGAACGCTGGTGCACTACGCCCACGTCTGCCCCCGGAAGGTGTGGCTGATGGCCCACGAGCTGGGGCCGGACGAGGACCACCCCCTGCTGGAGCTGGGCCGCTTCCTGGGGGAGCGGACCTACCCGCGGGAGCGGCTGCGCCGGGTGAGCCTGGCGCTGCCGGGGGCGGGGATGGTCCTCGACTGGGTGCGCGCCGAGGACGGGGAGGGCGAGCTGCTGGTGGCCGAGGTGAAGAAGTCCTCCCGGCTACTCAAGGCCGCCCGCCTCCAGCTGCTGTTCTACTTGAAACGCCTGGAGGAGCACGGGGTCGCCGCCCGGGGCGAGCTGAGGATCCCGCAGGAGCGCAAGCGCATCCCCGTGGAGCTGACCCCGGAGGCCGAACGGGAGCTCGCCGCCGCTTTGGCCGAGATCCACGCCCTTCGCGAGCAGCCCCTCCCCCCACCGCCCCGCCGCGTCGGCCACTGTCGCGGCTGCGCCTACGCCGAGTTCTGCTGGGCCGAGTCCGACCTCGATCCCGAGGAGGAGCGATGAAACGGAGCCTTTACGTCTTTCAGGGCGGGACGCTCCGCCGCAAGCAGAACACCCTCTGTTTGGAGCTGCCGCCCCCGAAGGCCGGGGCTGAGGCCGGCGCCAGCGCCGACGCCGATGCCCGGCCCGAGGGCGTCCGGCGCCGATACCTCCCCATCGAGCAGGTGCGCGAGATCCACCTCTTCGGGCCGGTCACCCTCAACACCAAGCTGCTCGAGTTCTTGAGCCAGAACGAGATCCTGCTGCACGTCTACAGCCACCACGGCTACTACATGGGCTCCTACTACCCGCGGGAGCACTACAACTCCGGGTATATGGTGCTCAAACAGGCGGAGCACTACCTCGACCCCGGGAAGCGCCTGGCGCTGGCCCGCAAGTTCGTAGAGGGGTCCCTCGTCAACATGGAGCGGGTGCTGCGGTACCATCAGAACCGGGGGCTAGGGGCGGAGCTGGCCCCCGCCCGGGAGACGATCGAGCGCCAGCGGGCCCGTCTCGACGGACTGAGCAACGTCGAGCAGCTCATGCAGGCGGAGGGCCAGGCCCGCGAGGCGTACTACCGCGGCTTTGACTCGATCTTGCAGAGCGAGGCGTTCGCCTTCGAGGCCCGGACGCGCCGCCCGCCCCGGAACCGCTTAAACGCCCTGCTCTCGTTCGGGAACTCGTTGCTGTACACCGCAACCCTCTCGGAGATCTACAAGACGCACTTGGACCCGAGGATCGGGTTCCTGCACGCGACGAACTTCCGGCGTTTCACGCTGAACCTGGACGTGGCCGAGGTGTTCAAGCCCCTGCTGGTGGATCGCCTGGTGTTGGCGCTGGTGCAGAGGGGCCGGATTCGGGCGAAGCACTTCGAGGAGGCGCTGGGCGGGCTGTACCTCACGGAGGCGGGCCGCCGGGTCTTCGTGGAGGCGTGGGAGGGACGGCTCGAGACGACGCTGCATCACCGGGGCCTGCGCCGCAACGTCTCCTACCGGCGGCTGATCCGCCTGGAGCTCTACAAGCTGGAGAAGCACCTGTTGGGCGAGAAGCCCTACGAGCCGTTCCGCAGCCGGTGGTAGGCCCCTTCCTGCCTTGCCCTACTTGACTTGCTCGACTCGACCCAGCTCGGCTCGCCTCGACTCGCCCTGCCCCGTCCCGCACTCGCTCCGATCCGGCTTCGGCCGCCCCTGGATCTGGATCTCGAACACGTTCGACTCGACGAGCCCAAGCGGAGCTGAGTCGACAGCGGAGCGGAAATGTACGTGATCTTGGTGTACGACGTGGCGGTGGAGCGGGTGGCCAAGGCCCTGAAGGTGGGCCGGAAATACCTGACTTGGGTGCAGAACTCGGTGCTGGAGGGGGAACTCACAAAAGCACAGCTGGAGAAGCTTAAAGGGGAGCTTCAGGACGTCCTGGACGAGGAGGAGGACAGCGCGGTGATCTACGTGTTGCGCAGCGAGAAGTGGCTGGAGCGCCAGGAGTTGGGGAAGCGCAAGGGGGGACCGGAGTGGGTGATCTAAATCCGTCCCTCCGCCCTTGAATGGCGTCGATCTCCGATCGTGCAAGATCGCCGGGGGATCGACGACACCCCCGGTCGCTCCCTTGGACTTGACAAACTCGGAACATTTGAGCCATACTTTTCCTAAGCTTCCTGCTCCTTGACAGGTGAATCGCCAGGGCTCTCTTCGCTGCCGATCTCGCCCCGCTTTGGTTGATAGGCTACCTATGAGGGATTGAAATAGGTGCGGGGGCTGGGCCACGCCTGCCCCTGGCCCCCGGGTTGATAGGCTACCTATGAGGGATTGAAATAGGGCCTCCTCCAGGGGCTGGGAAGCCTTCTCGCACGATGTTGATAGGCTACCTATGAGGGATTGAAATCGTGAATAGGGAGCCCCCGGAGAGGCGCGCGTCTCTCGTTGATAGGCTACCTATGAGGGATTGAAATCGTCGTCGGGGTACAGGGGCAGGCTCAGCTCGAACTCCGTTGATAGGCTACCGATGAGGGATTGAAATGCCGATAGGAAATCCCAGAAACCGCTGGCGTCATGGAG
>WFPR01000002.1 GCA_015487455.1 Candidatus Bipolaricaulota bacterium | reverse complement strand
GGCTCTGTCGCGAGCACGGCACGCTCTTTATCTTAGACGAGGTGCAGACGGGCCTGGGGCGCACGGGGCGGTGGTTCGCGGGCGAGCACTGGGGGCTCTCGCCCGACGTCGTCACGGTCGCCAAGGCGCTGAGCGGCGGGTACGTCCCCGTAGGTGCGATCCTCACCCGGCGTGAGATCCACAAGCGGGTCTTCTCGAGCCTGGAGCGCTCCGTGGTGCACTCGAACACGTTTGGGATGAACGAGCTGGCGATGGCCGCCGGGCTGGCGGCCCTCCACGTTCTGGACGAGGAGGGGCTCGTCGAGCGCGCGGCCGCGCTTGGGGAGCGTTTTCTGAAGGGGCTTCAGGAGCTGCAGCGGAAGCACGAGTTCGTCAAAGAGGTGCGGGGCAAGGGGTTAATGCTGGGGATCGAGTTCGGGCCGCCTCGGTCTCTCAAGCTCAAGGCGGGCTGGGCCGCTTTGGAGAGGGCACAGCCGGGGCTGTTCGCCCAGCTCGTGGTGATGGCCCTGATGCGGGATCACAAGATCTTGAGCCAAGTCGCGGGCCATCGTGTGAACATCGTCAAGTTCCTGCCGCCCTTGGTCATCACGGAGCACGAGGTGGACTACACCTTGCAGGCGCTGGATGCCGCCCTTAGGGAGGCCCAAAAGTTTCCGGGCGGGCTCTGGGCGATGGGCGCCGAACTCCTCAAGAACGCGTTCAAGCGCTAGCGCCGCACGTACCCGTTCTCACGGAACCACTTGACGGCCTTGCGCAGCGCTTCATCGATAGGCTTTACGGGGAAGCCCAGCTCGCGGGCCGCCTTGTCGGAGCGGACGTACGGGTGGTAGCGGGCCATCCGCAAGCTCTCCAAATTGAGCCGAGGGGAGCCGGTGAGCGTCCCCAGCGCGGCCAGGGGGAACAGCAGCCCGTAGGGGAGCTTCACCTTGGGCGCGGGAAGCCCCGTGATCCTCGAAAGTTTTTGCAAAAGTTGCTCTAAGGTGAGGTTCTCGCCGCCCAGGACGTAGCGCTCGCCCGCGCGCCCCTTCTCGGCGGCCAGAACGTGCCCCAAGGCGACGGCCTCGACGTCCACGACGTTGAGCCGCGCGTCCGCGTAGGCGGGCATTTTTCGATTGAGAAAGTCCACAATGACGCGCCCCGAGGGCGTGGGCTTCACATCATAAGGCCCCACGGGCATCGAGGGGTTCACGATCACCACGGGCAGGCCCTTCTGCACGAACTCGAGGGCGACGCGCTCGGCTAAGTACTTCGAGCGTTGATAATCCCCGAGGAGCCAAGGGGTTTCGACGCGTTCGTCCAGGGGCGAGTCGTCGCGGGCGCCCCCGAGCGCGGCCACGGAGCTCGTGTGCACCACGCGCTCGGCTCCCAGATCGAGGGCCGCCTGCAGGACGTTGCGCGTCCCCCCGACGTTGATCTCGTAAACGAGCGATCGGGGCCGCACGTTGAACGCGTACAGGGCGGCCGCGTGGAAGACGAGCGAGCAGCCCTTCATTGCCCTGCGGATTGAAGAGGGGTCGCGCACGTCGCCTTGAACGAGTTCGACGTCGAGCCCCTCCAGGGCCTTTAAGGCGGAGGAGGGCCGCACGAGCGCCCGCACCTTGAAGTCTCGTTCGAGCAGGGCGCGCACGAGGTTGGCGCCCACGAAGCCCGAGGCCCCCGTGATCAACGCCCTCATGACGGCTCTTTGTTCTTGTTGGCGTCGGCCTCGAAGGGCACCTCGCCCAGCACGTCCAGGACGTCCAGCTCCACAACCCGCGCCGGGACGCCCAGAAGCTCGCTCAAGCTAGGCCGGGTGCGCCCCTCGTCCCCCGAGACCAGCTCCTTGATGTAGAGCCCGCCCTCGGCCGTGATCTCGATAACGGCCTCCCGCTCGCCCGTCATGTGGCCCTTGATGGAGAAGACCCGCCGCGTTCGGATTAAGTCGGCCCGCCGATGGCTCACCCGCCGGGGCGTCCGCTGCTGAACCTCCCCGACGAGCTTGGAGAGCGCTTCCTCGAGCGCGGGCTGCGCGACGGGCCGCTCGAACTCGACCCGCGCGCGATACACCTTTCGCTTGTCCTCGAGCTCCTTGACGATTTCGACGGCCCGGCGGTCCACGAACGTCAGCCCATGGACCTCGACCTTGCCCTGCGCCCGCTCGTTGATCGCGCGCTCCAGCTCTTTGAGATCTAAAGAGCGTCGGCGGGGGCGCTCGATCTCCAAGACGAAGGGCCGCCCCCGCCCCAGCATTAAGGCGTCGATGTCCTCGCGCCCGGCCCCGTGGAGCGCGTGGCCCGCGCCCTGAGCGGCCTCCATCACGGGCTTCGCGATCAGCTCCTCGACGCTCTCGGGGTACTGCTTGCCCGTGTGGCCGCACTCGGGGCAGCCCCGCCCCCGACAGCGGCGGCAGGGCCACTTCGTCTGCGGGATTCCGCGCACCCGCTTGCGGTAGCGCCCGTAGAGGTAGAGCGGGTTGATCGTCGGCTCGACGACGCCGCGCTCGAGATCGAGCAGCAGGGCGACGTCGGGGTGTTCCCAATCGACCCGCGCCTCGCGGCCCTGCTTGAGGAGCAACCCGCGCAGCCGCTTGCCCACCTCGCGGTTGAACTCTTGCTTGAGGGGCTCG
>WFPR01000001.1 GCA_015487455.1 Candidatus Bipolaricaulota bacterium | reverse complement strand
TGTACGAGAAGCTGAAGCCGAAGCTGGGCGACCAGGAGGCCCGCGAGCTGCTCGAGTTCATCGAGGGGAGCGTCGAGCGCCGCGCCGCCACCAAGGCGGACCTCCAGCGCACCGAGACGGCCCTGCGCGAGGAGATCGCCCGCGTCGAGCAGGAGCTTAGGGTCGAGATCCAGCGGGTCAAGGCCGACCTGCTGAAGTGGTCGTTCGCCTTCTGGGTGGGGGCCGTCGCCGTGCTCTCTGGGCTCTTCGTCGCCCTTCGCTAGCGTTTCGGCCTTCGCTGCGCTTTAGAGGGAAGCGCAGGGGATCGAGGGAAGGGAGGCGGAGGCGCAGGACGATGAAGAAGGTCTTCACGGCGCGGACGCTTCAAGAGGCCCATCTGGTTCGGGGCTTCTTGGAGGAGAACGGCATCCCCGCCGTCGTGCAGGGGGAGCACCTCGGCTGGCTGCAGGGCGGCGTCCCCCTGGCCGAGACGTACCCCACCGTCTGGGTGGAGCGCGACGAGGACGAGGCGCGCGCCAGAGCCCTCCTCGAGGAGCTTCAAGCCCAATCTCAATCAGAATCAGACTCCGAAGGCGTCGATTGAGGGGAGGCGCTACGCGGCGTCCTCCGCCAGCAGCTCGAGGGGCTTCGCGGGCGCGTGGGCAGGCGCGGACGCCGGGGGCTTGAGGCCCAGGTGCTCGTAGGCCCGCGGCGTGGCCACCCGGCCCTGGGGCGTCCGCCGGATGAACCCCTTCTTCAGCAGGAAGGGCTCGTACACTTCAGAGATGGTGTCCTTCTCCTCGCTGAGGGCCGCGGCCAGCGTCTCCAGGCCGACGGGGCCGCCCCCGAACTTCTCGACGATCGTGCGCAGGATCAAGCGGTCCAGCTCGTCGAGCCCCGCCTCGTCGACGCCCAGCATCTCGAGCGCCTCGCGGGCCAGCGTTCGGTCGATCTGGCCGTCCCCCCGGACCTGGGCGTAGTCGCGGACGCGCTTCAACAGCCGATGGGCGACCCGGGGCGTCCCGCGCGCCCGCCGCGCGATCTCGTAGGCCCCCTCGGGCGTGATCTCGACGCCCAGGATTTGAGCCCCCCGGCGCACGATCTCCGTCAGCTCCTCGTCGCTGTAGAAGTCCAGATGAAAGATCACCTCGAAGCGGTCGCGCAGCGGGGAGGTCAACAGCCCGGTGCGGGTGGTGGCCCCGATGAGGGTGAAGCGCGGGACGTCGATGCGGAGCGTCTGGGCGTTCGGCCCCTCCCCGATCACGATGTCGAGCTTGAAGTCCTCCATGGCGGGGTAGAGCAGCTCCTCGACGTTGCGCCTCAAGCGGTGGATCTCGTCGATGAAGAGCACGTCGCCCTCGTTGAGGTTCGTGATGAGGGCGGCCAGGTCGCCGGGGCGCTCGATGACGGGCCCCGACGTGAGCTTGATCCCGACCCCCAGCTCGGCGGCCACGATCTGGGCCAGGCTCGTCTTGCCCAGCCCCGGCGGCCCGTGCAGCAGGATGTGATCTAAAGGCTCGCCCCGGCTCCGGGCGGCCTCGATGTAGAGCTTCAGCTGCTGCTTGACCCGCTCTTGGCCGATGAACTCGGCCAGCCGCCGGGGCCGCAGCGACCCCAGCAGCCGGTCCTCCTCCCGCTCCTCGCCCCGGGTGATCGGCTCGCGAGCCATGGCCTTCGCATCATAGCGGACCCGCTCGCGCCTCGGCAAGCCGTCGGCTATACTTAGGCGCCATGCCGGACGAGATCGTCGCGATCATCCACGAGCACGAGCGCTTCGGGGTGGCCACCCACATCGGCCCCGAGGCCGACGCGATCGGCAGCCAGCTCGCCGTGAAACACATTTTGGAGGCGCTGGGGAAGCGGGTCTGGGTCGTGCTGCGCGACCCCGTGCCCCAGAACTTGCGATTCTTGCCGGGCGTAGAGGCCATCCGCCCGCCCCACGAGGTCCCCCACGACGAGATCGAGGTCTGGATCGTGGTGGACTGCGGCCAGCTGAGCCGCGTGGGCGAGGCCCTGCGCCCCCTCCTCGAGCGCCACCCCTTGATCGTGAACATCGACCACCACCGGGACAACCCGCGCTTCGGCCACGCGAACTGGGTCCAGGTCACGGCCTCCACCACGATGCTCGTCCACGAGCTGGCCAAGCGGCTCGACGTCCCCGTGACGCCCGAGCTGGCCACGCTCCTCTACGCGGGGATCGTGGCCGACACCGACTCGTTCCGCAACGCGAACGTGACGCCCGAGACGCTGCGGGTGGCCGCCGAGCTGCTGGAGCGGGGCGCCCGCGCCCGCGAGATCAACGTCAACCTCTATGAGCGGCGCTCGATCCCCGAGATCAAGCTGACGGGCTACGCCCTCTGGCACGCCCAAATCGAGGACGGGATCATCTGGAGCGCGATCCCGCTGGAGCTGTTCAAGCAGACGGGCGGCGGCCTCGACGACACGGAGCGCCTGGCCGAGGAGTTAAGGGCCGTCGACGGCGTGCGCGTCGTGGCCCTCTTCAAGGAGCTGCCGACGGGCAAGATCAAGGTCAGCCTGCGCGCCAAGGACGGCACCGTCGACGTCAGCCGGATCGCGCGGGCCTTCGGCGGCGGCGGGCACGCCCAGGCGGCCGGGTGCCTCATCCCCGGCGAGCTGCGCGACGTCGAGGCCCGCGTGCTCGACGCGATCAAGCGCGCCTTGAAGGGCTGATCCCATGCGCGCGCGACCGGCCGAGTCCTCACGAGCCCAGACGCCGACGGTCGTCACGATCGGGACCTTCGACGGGGTGCACCTGGGCCACCAGGCCCTGCTGCGCCGCGCCCGGGAGCGCGCCCGCGCTCAGAAGCTCGAGAGCGTCGCGCTCACCTTCGACCGCCCGCCCCAGAACTACCTGGGGCGGCCGAAGCCCCTGCTCATGCCCTTGGAGAAGAAGCTTGCGCTGTTGAGGCGCTTCGTCGACCGCGTCGAGGTGCTGAGCTTCCCGGCCGTGCAGGCCCTCCCGCCGGAGGCGTTCGCCGAGCGCGTCCTGCGCCAGGAGTTGAAGGCCGTCGCCGTGGTCGTCGGGGAGGGCTTCCGCTTCGGGCGGGATCGCCAAGGCGACGCTCAAACGCTCAAGGCGCTGGGCTTCGAGGTGGACGTCGTCCCGCCCGTGACCGTCGACGGGGAGGTCGTGAGCAGCACGGCCGTGCGGCAAGCGCTGCAGCGGGGCGACGTCGAGCGGGCGCGGAAGCTCCTGGGACGGCTCCCCCAGCTCTGGGGACGGGTCGTGCGGGGGGCGGGCCAGGGGCGGCGGCTGGGCTTCCCGACGGCCAACCTGGCGCTGGAGCCCGAGCTGCTCGTCCCCGCCGAGGGGATCTACGCCGCCTGGGCGCTCTTCGACGGGCACACACACCCCGGCGCGCTCTACATCGGCCGCAAGCCCACCTTCGGCGGGACCCAACTCTCCGTGGAGGTCTTCCTGCTGATAGATGGGCTAAATGAGCGCGCCGACGCCGAAGCGCTCGAGCTGTACGGCAAGGAGCTGGAGGTGAGGCTCGTCGCCCGCCTCCGCGACGACCGCCGCTTCGAAACGGTCGAGGGGCTGCGGCGGCAGATCGAGGCGGACGTCGAGGCCGTGCGGGCCGTCCTGGCCGAGGCCCCGCTCGACCCTTAATAGTCTAGTCCAGGCCCAGCGCCCGGGCGATCCGCTTCCGGTCGAACCCGACGATGATCTCCCCGTCGATCTCGATCACGGGGACGCCCGTCTGGCCCGACTTCTCGATCAGCTCTTGGGCCTTCTGGGGGTCCCGCGAGACGTCGACCTCGACGTACTCCACGCCGTGCTCCTCGAAGAAGCGCTTGGCCGCGTGGCAATACGTGCACGTCGGCGTCGTGTAGAGGATGACCGCCATGCCCGTGGCCCCCTTCTCTCCCCTTTCGTCTTTACTTTACTCGTCGAAACTCGTCGAAGCTCGTCGAAGCTCGTCGATCAAGCGCCGATCGGAGCGTCCAGGGGGAGGCACTATAG